>WJKD01000940.1 GCA_014729315.1 Promethearchaeota archaeon
AAGCTTCAGAATCAGATTCTACATCTGGTGACGACGATTATCCGGCATTTCAATGGTGGTGGAGTCCATCAACTTGGCATAATTATGCTGACAATGGATGGTATTGGTCGGGTTCACGATATGATGTTGGAGACTGTCGCTATACGATCTACTTTAGAATTGATAGTGTCTATTAAAAAACCTTAACTAAAATTTATTAGTTAATTTATTTCAGCCAACCTTCCAGGTTGCTGTTTTTTTTTTTTGAATTATCGGAAAATATCGCTTAAGTGAATGGAGAACTAATTACTCTAAATTCTTCAACAATCGATATCTTTAGGGAGAAAAGGATACACTTTAAATATGTCAAAATCGTGGTTCTTCATCTTGAGAAAGAATTCCTTTTCCATTTCATATTCTTTCTTTGCCCATGCTAATATTTTCTCCTTAGAAAAGTACTGTCCTTTTCCTTTAAGAGATTTTCTCAGTGCCGGACATTTGCGAGAATAATTCTTAAACTTAGAAAAACTGGCGATAAGCATGTTCCATCCAATGGGAAATGCTTTACATTGAAAAGGTCGGGCTTCGTGAACTGTGCAAGTATTATTCTGGTCTAAAAATTCACAATGTTCGTCTTTTCCGATGAATTTAAAACCTAACGCTTGAAAATTGTAGTTTTTTCCTCTTTTCGCTCCTGGTTCTTTCCAATAAAAACTAGTGTCGACAAGTTTCAAGTATTCTCTTGCAAATTTCTTTAAATTATATTTTCTCTGCTTTACATTAAGATATTTTATTAATCGTGCAAGATCATCACTATATAAAAAAACTTCTCCCTCATCAAAACCTTTACAACATCCACCACACATCTCACACGAAAAATAGATACCTTCTTGAAATGGTTTGCAGATCTTAATTTCCGAGGAAGTCAAAATTATCACTTCTAACGTAATTTAAAATATATAATCTTAGCTATTGAATATATAACTAACGAAGTCGATAATGTTCAATTTTCGATTAATTTAATTGTAATAATAAATCCTATTAAATCATAAAAATATTTTCATAAGTGTTTATAAGTGCGTTCATTAAAAAATTAACATTTTTTTAAAAATCATTTTTCTATGTGCGACAAAAAGCCTTTCGACGAATTTAAGATAAGCTATACCAATATTCAAAAAATTGAGTCAATTTTACTCCGTCAAAACATTAAGAATAAAGTCCAATATAAGGTATGGGAAAACGATTACAGAAAAGTTTATAATTCTAATGAGCTGAATCTCCATCTTTACATTTTACATTCTGTCTTGTACTTTTTAGCTCAATTGTTTTTATCTCGTTATGTTCTTGAAGACCGACCGGTCCCGTCATGCAAAAATACATCTCTCCAGTTCTTCAGAAAAATACAAATTGAGATCAAAACTCAGTTTCCGAATAAAGAAATATTTGATTTTGACTATTTTAGCCCATATTTTGAATTACACGCCGAAGACCAAAAATATTTTGTTAGATTAGTTGGAAAACTTGCTTCCTCATTTTTCAACTTACCGATTAAAAACGAATATAAGTTTGATTATTTAATCCAATCCATTCTTTCCTCTTCGATGAGACACAAAAGCGGGGAGTTTTATACGCCCCCTTTTTTAGTTCAGAAAATGGTTAAATTTGGCTATAAATTTGGAGAAAAGACGATAGATCCCTGTTGCGGAACGGGAAATTTTTTGATAACTATATTTAAAAAAATTTTAAGGTCGAAAAATACTATGAGCGAGAAAATAAACGCATTAAACAATATTTATGGCTGCGATATAAACCAGCTCTCAATTTTTCTAACAAAAATCAATCTGCTATATTTGATCACCTCTCACATAACTCCCTCAAAATTCAAATTAAATATTTTTAACATAGATTCCTTATTTTTTGCTGAGAACGATGGAATAGCTAAGGAGTATCTAACGGCACATTCAAATCAATTTGATTTAGTAATCGGTAATCCTCCGTGGTATACCTATAGAGATTTAGAGTTATTAAATGCTCAGAAAAATGTAAAGAAACTAGCTAAAAAATTTAAAATCAAACCCTCTTCAAAGAATATTTTGAATATTGAAATATCCTCTTTATTTTTTTACGCTGCACGCGAATACTTTCTTCAGAAAGAAGGTAAAATTTTCTTCGTGATTACAAAGGGAGTAATCACTGGATCTCACGCGTCTCGTTTTAGGAATTTTCGGGGTTTTAAAAACATAAAAATATGGATGTTTGACCAAAAAATTAACAATATTTTTAATATAGATTTTATATGTCTATTCGCACAGAAATCAAATAATCTCGCTTACAAATCTAATTTGGAAATTCCTGTTTTTTTATACACTACAAACGCGAAATTAAATAACATTTACCTCGACAATAAAATTACCCTTATTTTACAAAAAAAAGAAATTTTTATCCCATATTCCGTAATACAAAAGGGAGATAAAGTATTCACTAAAAAATTGATTCCTAAATTGGAGAGTTCGAAATTATTGGCAGATGGAGAAAGCTATTACAAAAAATGTTTTCATAAAGGAGCGGATCTTAATCCAAGGAGCTTGATTTTCGTAATAAAGGAGATACTAACGGATAAACTAATTAAAATTAATCCAGATGACCGGGTATTTAAGAGAGCCAAGAAACCATGGGATAAAAAGTTCTATAAAAACAACACCGTTGAAGGTCAATACATCTTCAAGG
>WJKD01000941.1 GCA_014729315.1 Promethearchaeota archaeon
GGTATGTTAACTCTTTTCGAAAAAACAGAATTGACAAATAAACAAATAGACATCTAAAAATTAAAAATTTAAGAAAGCTCGGTTGGAGAAATGATTTCCTTATTTTTATCATTGATTAACTGTTGTAATCTCTCTCGTTGTCCATTTAGGAGATCCCAGAAAAATTGAGGCGTATGAGGTTCGTTTTTGAAAATTGCTTCAATTCGATCAAGTTTATGCAGCAATTTAGTCGTGCGGATCGAAAACTGCTCAATATAATCGGATTCAGCATAATTTTCGTCTAGATATTCCGTAAATAATTTCTTAAGATCTTGATAATAAGGAATATATCCCACAGGTGTTTTAATTGCTTCAAATTCGCCGTGTGCCCGACCTTCGGCCCACATTACCCAAACTAATTTGTCCAGCATCCCGTTGAGGTATTTACCGTTCTCGTCCTTAAGAAAATAATTTGTCGAAAACACTTTTGGGGGATTTTCCAGACTATTACCGAATTTTGTGTGATTTTCAAGATATTTACTTAAAGGAACAACGATAAAATCTAAATTTGCCATTGGGCTACTGTTTCGTATGCCTACTTTTCCTAATGTTTGTGCTGTTGTCTCTGACTCGATTGCGGCGCCTAAAAATACACCATGATCCCAATTTAAGCTCTCAAGCACGGGGGGCATTGTATCTGAGTCTCTTCCACCGTAGAAAATACCGTGAACAGGAACGCCATCAGGATTGTGTAAATTCGGGTCTGCGTTTTCTAATTCTTCAATGCGCACCGTATATCGCGCGTTCGGATGAGCTTGAGGGATTTCAACGCCGTTTTTGTCTTTTTTCCCAATTCGCCATTTACCAGAAAAATTAAATCCTTCCGGGGGTATTTCTCGTCCATCTCCGATCCAATAGGGTTTTCCCTCGTGAATCAAAACATTAGAGAAGATAACCTCTTTCGGAGTTGTAATAGTGTTCCAAATTACAGGATCGTCTTTAGGATTAACATCTTTAATAATGCCAAATACTCCTCGCTCGATATTTACGGCGTGAGCGTATCCATCTTCCCATAATCGTAGATAAGCAATATCATCTCCTACAATTGTCTGTTCGGGAAGCATCGCCGTTGAGGTTTTCCCACATCCTGAAGGATAGGCTCCCGTAAAATAGGACACTCTGTCTTTTCCGTGAGGATGGACACCCAAAATGAAGTAATGCTCTGCAAGCCAATCTTCGTTGTTAGATTTGTTAATCGCTAATCGTAAGGCTAATTTTTTCAGTCCTAAGGAATTTCCAGCGTATTGATTGTTAACAGAAAGCACTCTATTTTCTTTTAAATCTACATATATTCTCCGATCGTCGAGATTTTTCGTGACCGGAGGATCTCCCGTTAATTCTCCAGAAGAATGAATAAAGTAGAAAAATTCATCAGATCCTTTTAACTTCTTAAATTCCTCGTAGCCCTTTCGATATAAAAGATCCTCGCTGTGCGCTACGTAAAAGCTATCCGTTAACTGAAGGGCGAGAATTGAAAATTTTGAGTCTTTTGGACCAAGACAGAAGAATCGGACTAAGCATTCGTGACCCTCCATACATCCATCCATGATTGTTAAAACCTCGTTTAAACCCTCCTCACGGTCGATGGTATTAATCCATGGACTTGCATATTCACCTTTGGGTACCAAAATTCTCGTGTTTTCCTTGTCTCGGGCTTGATCGTGATATTTCATTGACACGAACCCATCAAAATGGATAGTGTGACCTTCGGTTTTTAAGTTTCTTTCTTCTCCGATTTCGATGCATTTTTCTCTTACGTAAGCGATATCATCTTCGGCGTCAGTTATAACTGTGACTTTACTTGGTTTGCATAGTGATACAAAATTCTTTACAATTTTTATGACATGAGGGTTATTTAAAATGTACAACTTGTTCATGTTCGCTTGGTCAATCACATCTCTGTGAATGTCTAAGGTTTTAATTACACTTTTCGAGGAATCCATCTTTTATCAGTTTAGTTGGGTTGTATTAAAAATAGTTTAGATATTATATAAATTATTGAATGAATCCATAAAAAGTTTCGGTCATTTTTAAAAACAATTGTGGTGGAACGGGAAAAACTTGAACATTGTTCATAACCACACCGAAAACTTAAAAAAGGAAGGGTCATAAAGGTGAAATCTTTTTAATATGAAATGATTTTTTACAAAAAAACGAAAGGTCAAGAGCCATTTTCCTCTAATAATTGATGATTAATAGAGTTTTTGTCGAAAGTCATGATGTTGTATCCATAACTACGAAAATTATGAATTTTGTTTAAATAACTAATAGAAACACTAAAAGTAGGTTAAGACGATTAAATGTATTAATTCTTTTGGTTAAGAGAGATTTGAAAAATTTTATCAATAAAAAAGGCATGTTCAAAGTCTCAAAATACTGTAAAGCATAATAACGAGTTGACGTGAAGACTTAAATGTAAGCTTATCTAATCACAAAACATTAGAGGCGTAGTATGATGGAAAAAATCGACAAATTCTACGAAAAAATACACGGTAGCTACTTTGGAATAATCGGGCTATCAATAAATGTTATTTGTATGACGATATCTATAGGATTAGTACTTTTGATCGATCCCATGTTTAGCTTTTTCACATATTATATTAGCGACCTGGGTACCGTCCGTAACGGTGCCCACATTGTCTTTAGCACGGGAATGATGCTTACCAGCATATTTTTCTTCCTATTTTTGCTCTTTTTAACCCGATGCTTTCAGAAAAAGAGCGAAGGAGAAAAGTTCCTCAAGATTTCGTATATATTTGTATTTTTAGTATTGGTTGGCTTGTTTTTTGTGGGATTCATTGCTTATGACGTGAATCCTCTCGCCCACCGATTCATTGGAACCGTTCCCTTTTTTATAGGAATAATAATGCTTTCAGTTATTTTTACGAAATTGGAATTATCATTCCAAGAATTTCCAAAAATAATCATCGTCATCGGCGTTGCGTTAACTTTCTCTTCTATAGTCTTTCTCATATTTGTGATTTCATTTACTATCGTACCGGAACTAAGAGTTTTTCCGCTATCATCTTTTTCACAGTGGATATTTTTCTTTACAGTAATTTTATGGGTGTTAGCACATACATTATATACCTTAAAACAAAAATAAAAACAAAAGTAAATCAGCCTGACCCCGATTTCTTCAATTGTTGACCGGACTCAGAAAATGATGAAACTTTTCTATGCTAGAGAGAATTTAATTCTTCTTGTGAGAGGAGATCCAAGTATCCCTCGGTTTTGAGAAATTCCCTTACGGTAGGATGTCCAGTTGCGTATCTCTTTGCGATTTCCTCCTTAAAAACCTTTTTCGCTTGCGGGTCTCCCGCCTCAGTGAGCTTTTTCAAAAGCGGAAAGGCGAGATTACGGTGGAGTAGGCGGGTGTCGTAGCCGAGTTCTACCCAAGCTTGTATGTTCGACGCGTGCGCCAGAAATCGCTCTTCGGACGTGAGCTGCCACTCGAGTTCCATTGCTCGTTTTTCGAACGCCTTACGCTCTTCGATTCCCGCCGACCCTACGCTCTCGAGGTAGCGTTGCTCTGCCTCGTCGATCGAATCGGCATCGTCCACGACCCTGAGCGTTTCGGGGGTAAAATGGAGCAATAAGAATGCGCATTGCCGGAACGGAGCGCCGTTCACGTAGATTACGGCGCGCTCGCCGTCCATATCGCTTACTAACTTGACCGTGAGGTATTCGTTTATAACGAGCTCAGGGAGGGGCGGCGGTTTGCGCTCCAAGTACCCTTCGCAATCTTCGTATCGCCACCCCGCCGACTCTGCCGCCTGCTCGAACTCCCTATAAAGCTCGGGGGAGTCTAAGAGCGGATATACCCACATAAATGTTACGGACTCTGGGAGCGTTTCTAACCCGGTAAAGCTACGGACCGGGTTTTCGGAAAAATCAAGCTTTTCGAGGTTCGAAAAATGCCCGAGCGCCGCAAAGTCGAGGAAGCGGAGACGGTTGTGCTTGAAATAAAGACCCTTGATGTGCGGGACGTCTTTCGTGGTTCGAATGTCCGAGAGGCTTGAAATTCGGTTGTGCTCAAAATTGAACCCTTTACACGAAGGCAGGTTTTCGAGTCCGGAAACGGTGCGGATTTTGTTATGGCCGAGCCAGATTGCGTATAGGTTGGGAACGCGGGCGGTGACCTCGAAGTTTCTGATGCGGTTGTCGTTCAAACGGAGGAATCTTAAGCCCGGCAAGTGCGTTAACGGTTCTATCCCACAGATGTTGGTTATCCTGTTGTATTGGAGGTTTATTTCTTTAAGGTTATCACAGTCCTGAATGTTCCGCACGCTCTCGAGCGAGGCGAGGTGGTTGTTCGATAAGTTTAGCATTTCGAGGCGCGCGAGGTTTTGAATAACAGGAATTGATGTTAGACCGCAACTGTCAATCTCTAAACTTGTAAGGCTTTTAAGATCTGTTAGGAAGGAGAGGTCAGAAGCATCGGAAAGTTGACAGTTATAGATGGTGAGCTCCTCTAAATTCTTTAGCGTATTTACAAAGGAAAAATTAAGGAATAAAGAATTTCTAATATCTAAGTTTTGAAGGCACGGAGCTTCGATCAAGATGCTCTTTAAGCGGCAACTACGGAGGGTCAATTCCTTTAGACAAGGAAACGAGAAGCTTTTCGAAGGAACGAACTCGAAATTCTCGATTGTCATCATTGTTGAGCGATAAACTCCTTCGATCTCGGCGATTTCAAGGAAGCGAACATTAGCTCCTGCCTCTAAGACGGTTTCAATTTGCTCTTTCTCGGGTCCTTTGAGTTTTGCAAATTCGTCTTGCGAATCCGAGCTTACTTTTCCTTTTAGTCGCAATATTGTGCTCCTTCTTTTAGAAAAATCAATTATTTTTATGGTATGATTATCAACACGGGCTTAAAAATTTGACGGGTGTTCGGGTTTATCGTTCAATACTAGGAAGACCCCCAGCGGAAACCGAGGTATTTGTTGAGGTAAAGCGCCCTCGAAAAGTCCTCCCGTAAAATTATCTCATAATCCTTGAAACTTAGGTCGTCACCGAATTGGTATATCACGAGATTTCCATTTTTATCCTTGATCTCAAAGAGCAAGTTGATGATAAGTTCAATTTGTTTCTGCTCTTCAATTTTTCCTTTATTACTATAAGTTTCATACAATTTATTCCAATTTTTAATTTGATTTTTGGAGTATTTTTGGGAGTTTTGGA
>WJKD01000942.1 GCA_014729315.1 Promethearchaeota archaeon
AGATCATCCGAAAGTTAAGAATTATAGTTTTTTTACAAATTTTACTTTAGCAAACAAGGAAATAATTGATCAGATACTTAATACAAAAAAATTACACGAATTTTTTATAAGTATTTACGGTCACGACGAAGAAGCATTCATTAAATTTACACAATCAAATAGTAAAACATATCAAAGATTAATTTCTAACTTGGAATATCTCTTGAAAAAGGTAGAGAATATTAAGATTCATTTTCAACTTAGTTTTGGGTTAAGAACATATCAATCTTTCGATTCACTAAAAGCTTGCTCTAGTGAGTTATGTCAACTCATAAAAAAATTGGCGATTAAAACAAGTAAGCACATAATCATTAATAAAAAGTATTATAACTGGGGGGGCTATATCTCCGAGGAAGATGTCAAAGGGCTCGATATTTACATAAAGAAAGCTGCTGATTATTATAAAAAAGGAGCATGTTCGCTTATATTTTACAAAAACCAAGTCATGGCTGATGGACGAATAAACGCTTGTGCTTGTAGGGATGTTGATGCTACGCTCGCTATTGGAGACATCAACAATCAATCGTTTAAAGAAATTTATTCGGTTGAAAATAAAATTTACATGAATATTATTAGAAATCAACAGCTTGGAAAATTCAACCTGGTTTGCGAGAGTTGCGATTTTTATCGTAGCATATATAAGAATTACGATGTCTACGATAAGTATAAAAAAGAGAGTTTAACTTTAAAAAAATTCCTTCAAAGTATAAAATAAGCAGTTGAATAGGTGAAATGGAAAAATCTTTTTAATGTTATTCAAATCTAAATAATAACAAGATGATGGTTTTCCATTCATTTTTTGTATTGATATATATTAAATAAAATTAAAATAAGTTCATGGATCTTAGAAATAGAATCATTAAAATTAATCGGACCTATAAATTCAGCAAAATTTTAAAGACATTTCTAAAATACATAAACCAGAATAAAAATAAACTGTGGTTAAATTCCTTAATCTCCTCAGTTTTAAGGATTTTGTTTAGATTTAAGCTAGCTTTTCAACTATTTTATACGTTGAAAAAATCTAAAGACTTCAAATCTATGGATGTTTTTTGGATCGCTCGAATAGGGTATCTACGAAGAATAAAGAAGATTCCCTTTCTAGAATTTGATTCTTATCTTTCAAATCATTCTATTTGTTGCTGTGATTTAACACATCTTCCTTTGGAACCTAATTCTTGTCAGGCTATTAACATAAATTATTTTTTTCGGTATTTTCCAAAAAAAAATTTAAATAATGTTTTCAGATCGTGGAAAAAAACCCTCATTCCTGGAGGTTTAGTGAGAATTAAAGTAACTCTTAAACATAATGAAAAAAAATTTGAAAAGCTCAAAACCTCCTTAATAAAAAATAATTTTTTTATAAAAACAATTAACGAATACGATTTAAAGATCAACGGAATTATCACATTAGAAGCTATAAACCAAAAGAAAAAAATTAGGAACCATAAAGGAATTTTGAGAGAGAAATTGAAAGATTTACTTGAAGTTTTAGATCAAAATAAAAATGAAATCCAAAAAGCAAATAAAATCTGTGTTTTGGGCTATGCTTTGGAACCTATAAAAGCTTATTTATATCAGTTAAATCTTAATTCGCCAAATATCCAATATTTTGAAAGCATAAAAGATCTTTCGGAGTATCCCGAAGATTATTTTGATTTTGCTATCGTTGCTAACTTTTTGGAGTATATTGATAAGCCTTCAAACAATCAGGTATTTTCTTGTTTAAAAAAAATTCTTGAACCTAAAGCAAAATTATTAATCCTAGTTCCGGAAAAAAGGAATTTTATTTCAAAGCAGACAGCTCAATTATACGACAAAGGAATATTGCTTGAACTACTAGATGAGATTAATTTAACTATCTCTTGGATGAATTTAAGCAATTCGTTCAGATTAATTCAAGTCTTACTTAAAAACAAGCCGTATTTTCCTACCAAAAAATATAATGTTCGAATCTTATTGCTGGGAGTGTATTCGTTAAGATACACTTTTTTAAATAATGGCCGATGGGATAGTCAAGCTCGCGCATTCGAAAGGCTCGGTTATAATGTTAGAATTTTAGAGATAAAGGATAATTCTTTTGATTACTTTATAAAATACATAAAATTATTCAAACCCGAAATTCTATGGATTGGAAGTAAAGTAGCCTACGATTTTTTAATAGAAAAAAGCGAATTTTTTAAATACAATGATATCAAAGTCGTCTATTGGATGTGGGATATCACAACTTTCGAACCGTATAATTTTGAAGGAATAATTGATTATATGTTTATAACCAGTGGTGGAGAGATTCCATTGTACAAAAAATCCTTCAACGTAGAGAAAGTCTATTTCGTTCCCGCAGCTATTATGCCTGAAATCATTCATGGAAACGAATATATTGAAAAAAAATACGACATAGGTTTTTCGGGACAATTAAGTTTTAACCATCCTTGGTATATTGAAAGAACTTTAAATTTTGAGCTTATGAAAAAGCATTATGAAGTAAAGCGATTTAAGAACATTATTCAGAACTTACCAGAGTTATATAATCAATGTAAAATTATATTTGGAGGCACTCCCTACTTTAAAGATTTGGAATATTACGCTTCTAATAGACCTTATGTCGCACTTGCGAGTGGTTGTTGTTTTATTACAAATTACTTCAAGGGTTTAGAAAAATTAGCTAAAAACGAAGTCCATCTTCTCTGGTACCATACTAAAGATGAGTTAATCTCTCTTTTGGAAAAGTATCTCTCAAACGACCAATTACGAAAAAAAGTCGCGGAAAACGGGGTTAAACTTGCTCGAGAAAAACATAATCACATAATCAGAATTCAAAATATGATGGATATTATAAACGGAAAGACCGAAAAATTTTACGGTTTTATAGATTAGTTTAAAAATAGTTTTTTACATATTCACGAGTTTTTTACAATACTAAAGAGAATAGAGTGATATTTCTCAGCGTTGGTTTTCCAATCGAAATTCTCCAAAACTCTTTGATGACCATAGTCACCCAATTTTTCCCTAAAATCTTTATCTTTGAATAATTCTAAAATTTTTTCTTTTAAATCTAATTTATCTCCGGGATTTATCAAAAGTCCGCTTTTATTTTCCTCAATCGCAACTCTCACACCTCCTGAACGAGATCCGATTACGGGAAGTTTAAAGAAATTGGCTTCTATATAAACGATCCCAAAACCTTCGATAGAGTTTTTTTTCACATCAGGAACTAATACAAAAACATCTGAGAGTTTATAGTATTTGTTTTTTAATTCGTCTTCAATAGTCCCTAATATTTTTATTTGATCTTGAAGATTTAGTTCATTTATTAGAGATCGTATTTTATCTTCCTCTTGACCCCCTCCTATAATGAAATACTTTATTGGAATATTGGAAGTCTCTTGGAGGATAAGTCTAATTGACTTTAAAATAGTATCGAATCCTTTTCGCGGATAAAATCTACTAACGGATAAAAGCACGAAATCTTCTTCAGAAATATTTAATTCATTGCGCAATTCTTTTTTTGTCTTTTTAACTTCTTGTTCTATATTTACTCCTAAATGGATAATGTTAATTTTATTTGGATTAATATCATAAATTTTCAAGAATAAATGTTTCATAACTTTATTGGTGACTATTACAGAATTGATATCTTGAAACATTTCTTCTTTCAAGCTAAAGGCATATCTAATAAGAAAATCGTCACCGTGAGCAATACATACAATAGGAATATTGAATAACTTCGAAATGATATAGCTGTATAATAGAGAAGTTCCCGCAGTTCCGCTTAAAATGACATCAAAAGTATTTTTTTTGAATTCATATATCAAATTATTAACTGAAATAACTCTTCTAACAATCATTTTCGGATAAAAACAATAAAAAAAAGCTAGCCTCATTCTTTTATAAAAAGAATTTTCTCTAAGAGAGTTTATAATACAAATAAATAAAGAAAGCAAGGAAA
>WJKD01000943.1 GCA_014729315.1 Promethearchaeota archaeon
ATCTCCATTAATATGGTTCTAAGACGAGAGTTATCCGATTTTTCTGATAAATGCTGATTTTTTAAAGTAACTTTTCCACCTAAAATTGAATTAAATTCACTTTCTATTAGGATTAATTCATCCTTAAAAATAGAAGTTAATTGTTGTTTGTTAAAATTACGGTTATAATCAGCAGAATGAGCTATTTTTAGAGCTGCTCTTAATCCTCCGACTTGTCCCGAATTTAGAGCAGCACCCCCTGGACGATGGATGCCGTGAGTACCACAAATTTCACCAATCGCAAAAAAATGATTAATATTTATTGATTCCCACCATTCGTTACAAGAAACGCCTCCATTTAAGTGTTGATTGCATACCGCAATCTGAATAGACTCTTTATGGAGATTGATGCGATTTCTCATAAACACTTTTATTGCCTCTTCGTTCATTGCTTCTAATCTCTGAATGGGCGTTTTTCGTAAAGCATTTGAATTTGATAAATATTGTAATACTATTGCATCTAAATCGTCAAAGTTAAATCCGGATGGATTGCGAGTGTAATCTAAATAAACCTTGTTTCCTAAAATTTCGGTTTCGTAATAAACTGCAAGATCAATTAACGAAGAGCCATAATTTTCAATGCGCTCTGCGTTGAACGGCCATTGGTATCCTTTTAAAAAAGTAGCTTTGGACAAATCCTTAAAAGTCGGGAAGTAATTTCGGAGGAATTCAATTTCTTTACCGTTTTTATCCACAGAATAGTAGCGGGGTATCACTTGTTGATAAGAGCCAGAAAGGTTCCACCTAAATTTTAAAGATGCTAATCCAAATTGAGATTCAGTTAGATTTTGTAAGACACATCCCGCTTCAATTGCTAAACCAGTGGAGCCTTTTTGAGAGGGGGGGTAAACCGAATTTTTGTAAATAAACGCAGGACCCCCTGTTGCCATAATTATATTTTGGGCATAAAAAATGACTATACAATCGTTGAGATTTTTAAAATTTTCTTTATTATTTAAAACATTGAGATCTAAAGCAATTAAACCTACAGATTTTTTAGTTCCTCCTGATCTTTGAATTATTACTCTAAAACAATATGTTTTATCGATAATTTTTATTTTTAATTGTTTAACTTCTTTTAACAAACACTCAGACATTTTTTGAGAGGTAAGGGGTCCAATTGAAGTTGCTCTCTGACGAGGGTCATTATCAGTCTTATAACCAACATATCCACCGAATTTATCGTGAGGAAAAGGCACTCCTAGCTCAATCAAATGAAAGAATTCTCGAACCGAATTAGTAGCCTCTATTAATGCTAAATCTCCATGCATTGCCCCACCTCTAGCTAAATCTTCGGCCATGGTATAAGGAGAATCTAAATCTTTTCCTGTAATCGAAAATTTGTAATAAGTTTGCTTATCTGAACCAGTATTAAACGAAGTGCCCCCTCCAAGCCCTTCGGTTAAAATTGCGATATTCTTAGCATTTATACCTTCTTTAACTAAATGAATCGCACAATTAAGTCCAGCAGCTCCCGAACCGATAATAATTGAGTTATATTTTTTCTGTTTGATTTTACTTAATTTTAGATGGATTTGTTTCATTATTTCAATTATCTGTTTTTTATTTTATTATAGACGACGGAGATGAAATCCTCCGTCAATATGGATTATTTCACCTGTAGAGTAAGGTAATCCTCCTTGAACTAAGGCTAATACTGCTTGAGCAACATCTTCGGGTAATCCCCATCTTTTCATGGGTAATAAACCATTCTCAATCAATTCGTCGTATTTTTCCTTCACAGGTTCAGTCATAGGAGTGAAAATTATTCCGGGTTGAATTTCATATACGGGAATATTGTATTCCGAAAGTCGATCTGCGTATAATTTGGTCATCATAGATAAACCGGCCTTTGAAACACAATATTCGCCTCGTTTCGGAGATGACGTAAAACTCGAAATCGAAGATATGTTGATTATTTGAGGATAGAAGGGGTTGATTTTTTGCTTTAAAACGATCATCCAATTTGCTATAGCTTGAGTTAAAAAATACGGTCCTTGAAGATTCACTTTCAATATCCTTTCAAAAGACTTTTCACTTGCTTTTAATAGATCTTTTCTCTCTCTCGGGGCGATTCCCGCATTATTAACTAAAATATCAATTCGCTTAAATTTCTCTTTTATAATTCCAACCAATCGATTTCTTTCATCTCTCTTACTAATATCTGCTTGGATATATAATGATTTTTGTTGAAAAGCCTCATTGAAAATATCTTTAAGCTCTTTTCTATATTCCTTATCGAGTTGTACAGTAGATGCACCGTTGATTACAACAGAGAATCCCAATTTCGCCAAAGCGATTACGATTGCTTTTCCAATTCCATGGCTGCTCCCAGTAACTAACGCAATTTTATTATTAATTTTAATCATAGAATCACTGTTAATTTAATTCTCTATTATAATAGATTAGCCTTTTGCTTCTAAATATTTTTTCAAAGTAAAATTAAATGTTTAACGGGAGAAATGATACTAAAAATAAGTCAGACTCCCTAACATGAATAAGTATAAAAAATAATGATTAAAAAATGAAATTTGAGGATATATATTGGAATAATTTTATTTAAGTTCCAAAGTTTCCGCAGTCTCATAAAGGTAACTGAAGTAATAAAGCGATGCTGGACCAAAAGCGATGTGATCAGTAGTAAAACCAAAATAGGATAATTTTTTAAAGATCTGTTGGGATAAAATAATAAAAGCATCTTCTCCCTCATCGATAACAATAGCATTGCCAAATACTTGATCTCTTACCTTTATCTCGCTAATTTCTTCGTATTTTTTTAATAAATCCTTAGAATTCTTATCCTTAAGCATTCGTTCCTCAACTAAAATTCTAATATCCGTTACCCCCCGCGCTCGCGCTTTTTTAATATCGTCAAAAAACGCTTTCATGAAATCATAATCTGTAGAAACTAGATATATCGCGTTTCTTGCCATTCCAATAAGAGAAAGGGATCTATTTAAACAAACTTCTCTTCCTCTATGGACATAAAGTGCGATCTTTACCGGAGTATCGTGAGATTGATAAATAGGGGTGAGATTGTGAATAATTTTATCAGAGTGGTGGTCGAATTTGTCGTTATATTGTTTTTTAGCGATTACAAGCGCTTCGTCCGGACTTTTCGCACAATAAGTACTTGGCCTTGACTCCTCGTCTTTTATTATCCATTTTTTATCTTTTTCCAACTGGGTTAAAATATTATAAATTCTCGAATAAGGAACCCCCGAATTTTCTGAAAGTTCTCGGGCGTCCATCGGACCGTGTGAAATCAGCGTATAATAAATTGATATTTCATAATCGGTCAATCCAATTTCTCGTAAACTTTCTTTTATATTCTCGGGAATTTCAGAAGACGAAGCCATTTTAACTCATTCAATTGATTATATTATTATCATTATGAGATTTTATTAAATATATATATTATTTTTACATACCTAAATAATTTTTACATACGAAAATAAGAATTAATACTTATTATCTACATGAGAGAAATATTTTTTGATAAATTTCAATCTAATAGATTCTGGATCTTTCCCTCCTCTTAAAATGAAATCTTCGTATTTTTCGTATAATCTTAACATATCCTCGTATAGTTTTTTAGTATTTTCTTGTGGGTAAATTATGTCCTCCTCTTGGCTTTGGAGAAATTTTTGAGTAATGAATTCCCAATTCTTATCCTCTTTATCATTCTTATAATCAAAGTACGACTTCGCACTCCTCAAAGCAGCTCCGAAAGCTGCAGAATCAGTGACTTCAAATTTATGAACTTTTGCATTAAAGATATTTGCTGCCACTTGTAATATTTCCTTATTTACCGATGCGCCCCCCGTAGCGTATATTTCTTTAGTCGTTTCTTTAATCCATTCTGAATGTAATTTCATAGAAAGAAACCGAGCTTCTATAATACCTCTTACATTTCCTTCTAAATCCGTATCATCCATCCCAAACCTATATACCTTCGGTTCAAGCACGAGAGGTACAATTTCAGGAAGAAAATAGGGTATTATTATCTTTCCATAATTGCCAGGGGGAGATTTTTTTAGGATTTTCGAAAATTGGGACCAATCCAAATTAAAGGCGTCTTTAATCTTTTCTCGAGCGAGTGACCCATTCTTAAAACAGATCAGACTCATATAATCTCCAGTGGGAGCACCAAAAACATGTCCCTCTCCGTTAAAATCAACATAGAGATCCTTCATATAGCTAAAATAAGTATCGCTCGTACCCAAGC
>WJKD01000944.1 GCA_014729315.1 Promethearchaeota archaeon
AATATTGGATAATATAGCCCAAGAGTGATATTTTTAAATAAAATCCACAAAGAATGTAAAAAATGCTTACTTCTTAATCCCCAGGGAGTTTTAAATAACAAAATCAAATCATAGCATACCCTCTTTGTCTGCTCACAGTTTTTTTCATAGAAAATCTCAATTGCTTCATCTGTATATCCTTTGTTATAAAGAAAATTTTCAAATTGTTTAAATATATTTATCAAATAATTTGTACAATCATATTTAATAGTATATTTATTTTCACTTTCTTTAATACTCGGATAGATATAATTTTTTTTTATAACCTTTACTTCATCAATAAATTCTTTAACTAATTCTTTTTCGGATTGAAGATTAAAATCCGTTATTACATAAGATAATTCATTATTTAAATCGCTTTTCTTTTTAATTGTTAAAAAATCGATATCCTTATCCTTAAGTAGACATTCTATCGATTTTGCCTCGCAATTGAAAGCCTGAAATTTGATTTTAACTTCATCAGGATCATTTTGATCTTCAAGTTCGCGAAAAATATTTCCAGCTATTTTATAGTAGGCACTTGCCTTAGAGAATAATTTTTCTATTTCATATTTTTTCGCTTTAGCAGAGTTGCTATTAGCATCACTTAAGTTACTCATTGCTACTACCTTTTATAAATTTTTCAACTTTTTGGAATTTCCAAATAAAGATCATTATTAATTACCTCAAATTTGATTTTATAATGATCAACATATATTTTAAAAATATTATCTTTTAATTCTACAATTTTCTTCTCGATATCGTCAACATTATTACTATCAATCGATATTTTGAATTTAGAATTCCTCATATTATTATCCTCTATTCTTATTGAGATACCTGTTTGACCATTAAATACAAAGTATTTTATAGTTAAAATAGTGGATAAAGCTACAGCACAGGGTACATTGAATCTTTCATCATCTTTAATTATCGAAGTATTGGTAAAACCTATTGAATAATTATTCGCTATCTTTTTTATTCTATACCACTTACAGGACAATTTATTCCAATAATAAAAAACATAACCAGCTAAAATACATGTTAATATAAATAATATGACAATAATAGAAATCAATATCCATGCCCATTTTTCAACAAATAATTCTTGGTCTTTCACTAACGATTCTATTTGATTATTTAATGTATCGATAAGACTATCCTTAACCACGGTAGCGTCATTTAAGCTTGTAATGCCTTTTCCCAAATCAGCGATGCTATCTTCTTTATCATTGATAACAATATCTTTTTTGTTTAAAGTATCTTGAAGAGTTTTGATAGTATCTTTCAATTGTTTTTTTAACTCTCTCTCTTTTTCCAATTCATTATTAACATTATCTATCCTACTACCTAATGAAATAATTGAATCGTCCTTTTGTTTCAAAGTATCTTTTAAACTATCGATTTGTTTATTCAACAATGCAACTCTTTCTTTTAATTTTGCTTTTTCTGATCTCTGGATAGAATCAATAATTTCGTAAAATAATTCCATCCAATCTGTTGAATTTACTAATGAAACTTTATTTTTTTTATTTATAATTTTTTCATTAATTCTTTTAATTTTATTTTTTTGAGTTAGGCTAAAAAATTCACTATTAATTATGTATCTATTGTTATATTCAATGTTTAAATCAACTCTATAATCTGCAAATTCAACAGTTTCTAAAACTTCAAAGCTATGTTTATTGAATTTGCTTTTTAAATTTTTATAAAGATATGTCTTTTCACTTTCAGTTATATTACCTCGCTCTTCTGTATTTATTGTAATAAATATTGATTTTTCCTGTCCGTAAATTATACAGAAGATACTGGAAAGAGATAGTATCAATATCACATTGAGAAAAACTTTTTTAACCATAATAGCGAAGACCTTACTTTTATTTAAATTATAAATTAAGGGATAAAGTAATATTTTTATAATTATATAGATTTAAATAATCTTCTAACCAATAGCCCCAAAAATAATCTAATGAAAAATTGCTCCACATAATTCCAATTCCAAATGTCACTGATTTAATATCAATCAAATCTCTACATCCTAGACGAATTGCCATTCTTTTATTATGCTCTGAATTCTTGCCCAAGAATTCCACGCCACAATTTATGCAAGTATTTCGTGATGTTTCATTAATTACAACTAAATCAAAGAGAGTATTCACATCAACATAATATCCTAAAATGCTAAATGCTCTATCCAGTATAGCTCCTAAACCGATCCTCTGTGATATCGGATAAATATTTTCTTTTGATAAAAGTGTTATTTTTGGTTGAAGACCAGCATTTTGTATGGTATATCCAAGGCGAATGGAGGGATTTATATTTTTAATATTAATAATCACGCCAATATCAGCACCTTCATCAGAATCCTTCATGTTTTCCAATAAATGAAGTCCATTTATTTTATGCATAATTTGTTTATAATTCAATCCGAAATTTACTTCGAAATTATTATGAATGTACCTATAAGCCGGAGCAATAAATATGGCTCTGTTAACTTCATCAAAATTCCCCTTGTGGTTATTATGCTCGTCTCGTTCTTCATATCCTTCGGAATTAAGATAAATAACTCCAATGCCAATCGATAGATTGTGTGTGCTATTAATTTTCACGGGAACGGCACCACTTATAAAATTATATCTGTCCTCAAAAAGTATTCGACTAAGCATAAAACTAACCTGTCCACTATCTAACTGAGCAATTCCCGCAGGATTCCAATACATACCTGTGGCATCATTCGCTAATGCACCATAAGCGCCCCCCATAGCTAAGGGACGGCTGCCTACACCATATCTTAAAAATTCACCTGCCTGCCCAGCATCTCCCTGTCCAAATATTGGTACATAAGTTAAAAGCAGAATAGAAAATGATACAATTATTTTGTTTTTCATAGATTTAAATCCGTTAAATTACAAATTTTATTTAAGATAAAATATTCTGATTTTTTCTGATCCAACAATTGCAATATATCCACCAACAGTAACTTCCTCACCCTCAGCATTTTTCCCATTCCATTGTATCTTTTTTATCCCAGATTTTTCATACTCAGGGTCTTTTAATGTCGTTACTAAATTACCAAACTTGTCGCATATATAAATTTCTTTTATTTTATTTTTAGAGGGGTTCTCGTATTGAATTGTTGTCCTATCGTGGAACGGATTTGGATAGTTAGAAAACTTATCACCTATCTGAATATTCATTCTTATTTCTCGAGAGACAGTACTTGATAAATTTCCAGCAGAATCAATAACTGCTAGATATAGGGATATGCTATCCTTTAATGCGCTAATCATATAATCAAAACTCGGATTATAATCTATCTTATGTCCATTCCTCAAATCCGAATCTTCAGATATTACAATTTTAAAAGGTAACCCTACCATTTGTGAATATTCTTGCAATGTATCTTCAGCACTTAAAGAGAAGTGAATCAACTCAGTTTTCGATTCATTTGGACAACTTAACAAAATTATTTTAGGTTTTTTTAAGTCAGTTCGGATGGACGTCTGTCTATTATTACTATTACCATATTCAGAACTTATATGTGTAACTATTGTTAGCATTTCGCTCAAGGTACAAGGATAATGAACTGAATTAATATCAATTTTCCTTTTTCCTCTTGGCCATTGATAAGAATAGTTGATTGTTGTATCTCTTCCACTTACTAAAAAATTGATCTTACCTTCAAAGTTTTCGTCAGAAATTTCAATCGTCCCATTAATTTTTGCACATTCATTAGTCCATCCTTCTACTGCATAATCTATACTATCGACGTTATCATCCGGATCAAATATTTTTATTGATGTTATTTCTGGCGATTGTCCTATTGAAAAAGTATCACTATAAGATTTTCTCACATTATTCGCCAAATCATAAACCTTGACTAACACTTTGCAAACATTCGAATTCGCATCAATTGTTGGAACGTTCCATAAAAAAGAAGTATCATTTTTATCAATATAATTTACATTTTCCTGTTCTGTTGTACTTGCTATTAACATGCTATCGAGTGGACAGACCAAGTGTACATTTGTTTCCAATTCTGTATATTCTCTCGGACAATCGACCGGTTTTTCCCAGGTAACTCGATATTTTTTGCCTGTCCTCAATTTATCACCGGATTTTGGTTCAATAACTTGAAAAATTTCCGGTGAACTATTGTCTATGATTATATCAATTGTGTCGTTACTCGCACTTATGTCGTTATTTTCAACGGTAATTACCATAGTAGCGGGACCCGTTTCAAAATCAGAACCGGGATGCCATTCAAACTGACCATTTAACATTATTTCCTGGGCAATACTATTATCTTTTACATAAATATCTGTCATTAATAAATCATTTGGATACCAAGCTATATCAAGAGGAAGATTGTGCCCACAAAAATCATTAGGCTTTGGAGTAATAATCTTCAACAAATGAGTCGAATCATATTTTGCTATAGCAGCATTACCCGCACTATCTTGTGCTTCAATTTGAAAAATGTAAACTCCTCGTTTGTCAGGTGCAAATGTACTATCAGGAGGATTTTTCGAAGAACCGCTTTGCGTCGCTTCTGAGCTTTCATATTCCATGAACTGCCAATTTATTTCAGTCGACTCAATTCCACTATTTATAATTTGACACGCAGTGTCCTTCGCACCATAGTTAATCTTAAATTTTTGATTTATATTTGCCAGGTACGGAGTGTCAATTATTACGACAGGACGAGTTCTATCCACCTTGAATGAATCCATCGGAATTGTAGTCTCAACTGGTGGTGGATTTGCATTACCTAACATATCCACGGCTGTTAAAAATACATCATATTCGCCTTCCTGCTCTATCCAACTTGAATCAAGTTTAATTTCTTCACTTATCGGATCGCTTTCACTTGTAGACTTTGGTGGCGTAAAGGGGTTTGTTTTTGCCCTCGTCCACTGAGAAGCTTCTTTCATTTTATAATGTAAAGTCACTGATTCGATTTTTTCGCATGTTTCATCATGAGCTTTAAATGTAAAAGTTAACTCTGATTGATTTGTCCACTCACCTTTCATCGAATCAATAATTATAATTTCAGGAGACGAGTAATCAACCACGCAATTTTTTATCGTGGACCATTTTGAGGTATCTCCATTTTTAGCTTTATATTGCGCCCGAAAATAATAGACATGGGTATCTTCAAATGTAAAGCCCTCTGTTGAAGAAAAACTATGCGCTGTGTTCTCCGATACCACCAACCAAC
>WJKD01000945.1 GCA_014729315.1 Promethearchaeota archaeon
CAATTAGAGTATCAGCTATTCCACCATTCGTCGCAAAAATCTTACTTCCGTTTAAAATCCATTCATCACCGTCCAAAACTGCATTTGTCTCAACTCCTCCTGCATCTGAACCCGCATTTGCTTCTGTTAAACAGAAAGCACCAATTTTTTCTCCTTTTGCGAGATCGATAAGAAATTTTTGCTTTTGGTTCTCATTTCCAAATCTCAAAATTGGATAGCAGCACACTGACGCGTGTACTGCAAATGTAATAGACCAAGACGCGTCGACTCGTCCAATTTCTTCGGTTGCAATCGCAAAACCAAGAGTATCTAATCCCGCACCCCCATATTCTTGAGGAACACACGCTCCGAAATATTTCATCCGTTTCATTTCTTCCATAACCTTTGGATCTAATCTCGACTCTTGATCGCTTTCTTCAGCAACGGGTGAGATATATTCTTCAGCAAATTCTCTTGTAATTTTTCTAACCATTTTATGTTGCTCTGAAAGTTTAAAATCCATATCTTATTACCTTTTTACTTTACTATCATTAAAAATCAAAAAAGTATTTACAAAAATTTTTACTATATTGAATTTCTTATAATGAAAAGTATTTAATTAAATTTTATTAATATGCTTCATAGAAATCTAATTCAATTTATCAAAGTCGATTAAATTAAAAAAAGGCTCTATCCTTTTACTTAAATATATCCTTGTTAATCATGATTAAGTTAAAATTTACTTCTACTAAGAGGTTTATTATAAAAGATTTTGGTCGTAAGAAAATAAGATATCGGGTTTGTCCATTAAGATACTTCTACGATACTTCTTTAAAAAATAATTGAACTTTACTCCCTTCTATACCTGCTCCGTGATTTAGGTTTTTAATATCCATAAATCCTCCATAACTTTCCATTAATGCTTTTATAAACGAGAGACCAATTCCGATTCTTTTTGGATTAGAATTAATTATATGTCTTTTATTAAATAGCATTTCTTTAAGCTTCTTGTTAATTCCAAGGCCGTTGTCAACGAATTCTATGAGAATATATTTTTGTCCTGCTATAATAATTTTTGAGGTTCTAATTTTTATTTTTTTTACCTCATTACGATTATGCTTTATCGCATTTTCGAGAATGTTATTAAAAATCTCAAACAATAATTCATTTGATACCACTTTTATATTTTTCACTTGATTCTCTTCGAGGATCTCAATTCGCTCATTTTTATATTTATTTTTAACCCAATAAATGGAATCTTCGAGAATCTTCTTGGGATTCGTAGGTTTGGATTTAAACTTCTCCAATTCTATTTCCGACAGACTTTTAACTGTAGTGCTTAATAAAGATCCTCTTTGTATCTGTTCCTGAGCAATTTTCACAACTTCATTAAATTTTTTTGATTGCTTTGAATTGTAATGCAAATTTTGAAGTATTTCCAAGGACATTTGCAAAGTTTGGAGTATGTTATTAATATCGTGAATAAAAAGGTCTTTATATAACTCGGCTCGATCGAATGCTTTTCGATATTTAGTTTCGGATTTCGTAAGTTTATGCTCAAGAGGAGCAACAAGAGCAATCATTAAATATAATGTGATCATTGTGAAGTAAACAACATAAGTAAGTTCATCGAACGGATACCCAAACTCAGCAATTAACCAAATGGATACAGAGAATATTGCAACCGCTATTAAAATAGTCTTCAACAACTCAATAATAGATTTTTTAAAATAAGTGTTCTCTATTTGGAGAATTAATGTAGAAAATGATAAAATGTAAATTGGAATAGATAGAGAAATTGGAAAAAGTATTAAACTTACAATTAAGATGAGGAAATAAGCGAAGACATGTTGCTTTTTTATATTTTTATTTTTATTCTCAACAATCAAATTATAATGATTATAGAATGCTAAAGTATAAAATACACAAACCGTCAAGAAAAAAGTTAAATTGCTAATTATACCAAAAATGGCGGTATAAGAATAAGCAAAAAAAAATAATATATTTCCAATGGTAAAAAGACTTGATACTACTAACCATCTTTGCATATCACGATGTTTTCTGCTTACTAATGCTGTAATTAAGGTTACAATTACGCTATAGATTGCTAAAATGAAGTTAAAATTAACAATTTTTAACATTTATTAAATTCCCTAAAAGTCCACTGTTTTAGAAGAAATCGTTAATATAAGTTATCAAGTAGATTTATTTAAAATTAGGCATTTTTATTGAGAAATCGGTGTCAATTTTGATTCATAAGTCTTAGGTTTTCAATGACTGAATTTTTTATGTCCCAAATGAATATCGATATATTACAATTTGAATTTCACTTGGAGGTATTCAGATCATAATTGGCATAAAAGTTAATATTTTTTAATTTGAATACTTAATTTTAATTTAAGTTATAAAAATTAAAAGATTTGTAAAAACTGATGTGATTTCAATATGTATGATAAAGATTTTTTACAAAAACTCAAATCTGAAAAAGAAAAATGGGAAGAGAATTATAAAAAATTAAAAGAACGAGATCAAAAATTCGTAACTGATTCTGGCATTGATGTGAAACCCCTTTATACTCCTTTAGATGTAAAAGGGAATTACATGGAAAAGATTGGATTTCCGGGAGAACCTCCTTATACGAGAGGAGTTTACCCAAGTATGTATAGGGGAAGACTCTGGACAATGAGACTTTTCAGCGGACATGGTACTCCAGAATGGGTATAAGCAACACGCTTTACCTCTGGTTGAGACGAATGAGCGCTGGAAATTTCTCTATAAAAACGGGGAAACTGGCTTTAGTGCGGCTGTAGATGCCTTAACTTTTAATGGAATTGATCCAACTAACAAAGATGGAGCCCCAGAAGTGGGGACTTCTGGTGTTCCTTTGTATTGTATAGATAGTATGTTTGCACTTACGGAGGATATCCCAATTGACAAAATTAGTGTAGCATTAGTAGTAGAACCTTTTACATCTGCTCCGGTGTGTTCAATGTATTTTAATATGGCAAAGATGCGTGGTTTGGAGACTCAAGCTCTAATGGGAACAACTCAAAATGATATTTTAACTATGACTGTTGGATACATTCCTTATAAAAATGTGTCTCCAGAACACTTATTACGATTAGCTTGTGATTTTATTGAATGGACTGTTCCAATGAAGAACGTACCAAAATGGCATCCTATTAATTTCACGGGATATAACTATAGAGAAGGAGGAATTGATGCGGTACAAGAATTGGGTTTTGTGTTTGCTAGTGCTTGTTCGCATATCGACAATTTGCTTGAAAGAGGTTGGAAAATAGACGATTTTGTAAATAGATTAGCTTTCCATTTAGCTGCTCATAAAGATTTCTTTGAAGAGGTTGCTAAATTCAGAGCTGCAAGGCGAATCTGGTATAAACTTATGAAAGAAAAATACGAAGCCGAGGATCCACGCTCCTATCAGTTCAGATTTCATGTACAGACCGCAGGAAGTTCGCTTACAGCACAGACACCACAAGTGAATATCGTCAGAACCGCAATTCAAGCTTTAGAAGCTAACTTAGGCGGTTGTCAATCCTTACATACCAATTCCTACGACGAAGCTATCTGTTTACCCTCCGAGGAGGCAGTTCTGATAGCATTGCGAACTCAGCAAGTCATATCCGATGAAACGAGAATTGCAAACACAATTGATCCTCTTGCGGGGTCCTATTATGTAGAATGGCTTACGGACGAGATAGAAGAGAAAGTCTGGAATTACTTAGATAAAATTGACAAAGTAGGAAGTATTGACAAAGCATTATCTACTGGTTGGTTGTATAAAGAAATGAGAGATGCATTTCTCAAGAGAAAAAAAAGAATAGAAACTGGAGAAGAAGTATTCTTAGGAGTAAACAAATATCCCGTACCATACGACGAGACCTGCGATGTATTTCGAACAAACGAACGAGCTGTAGAAATCGAAACAGAGCGCGTTAAGAAATTGAAAAAAAGAAGAGATAATACTAAGTTAGAAAAAATTCTCGATAGGATGAGAGAAATTTGCGAACGAGAAGAAAATGTTATGCCTATTGTTATGGAAGCTACTAAAGAGGGCGCAACTGTCGGCGAAGTATGTAATATTTATCGAGAGATTTGGGGTATTTGGGAACCCCCACTCGCTATTTAAAATTTAAATAGATGGAGGATTAAGTATGTCGGAAGCAAAAATAAGGGTTTTAATTTCTAAACCAGGAATTGATGGTCATTGGCGTGGTGGAATTGTCGTATCGAGAGCCTTAAGAGACGCAGGTATGGAATTAATTTTCGGAGGATTTCAAAATATTGATCAGATAGTACAATCGGCAATTCAAGAAGATGTTGATGTGATAGGTCTTAGCATTCATTCTGGAGCACACTTTGCATATACTCAACAATTACTTGACATTCTAAAAGAAAAGAACTTACTTGATAATTTCCTGATCCTGGTGGGCGGTGTTATTCCCGCAAGGGACTTTAACAAGTTGAGGGAAATGGGTGTTGCAAATGTCTATGGTCCCGGCTCTATGACTGATGATATCGTTAAATTTATTCAAGACAATACTAAAAGATAAATTTTATTCCTAATTCTTTTTTTCATTATTATTATCTAGCGAAATTTATTAAATAATATGTATTAAACAAACTCATTTTGCTATGATGAATGAAATTTAATTTTTCGATAAATTTGTGTGAATTGCATTAATTGAATTATAAAGTATATATTCTAACGAAAAAAGATTACGCCTTATCTCATTTTCCATTAATGGAGAGAAAGAATTTTCATCCCTTTTAAAGGAAAATCAAAAAATAATAATTAGACTTAATATTTTCTAAATTATTATTCATTGAAGAAGATTTAGGTGCACTGTGCTTTTGAAAAGAAATTACGATATTGACCGATTAATTGAAAACTTTAAAAAAAAAGATAAAGTAGCTTTAGCGCGACTAATTACTCTCATCGAGAACAATCCCGATTCTGCATTATCTATTTTTAAGGAATTTAATAATGCCCAAAAGGATTCTTATATCATAGGAATTACCGGTTCACCAGGTGTTGGAAAAAGTACCTTAACCAAATCAATTACCAAACAACTTCTAGAGGAGGGTAAGTCAGTTGGAATTATTTCCGTTGACCCCACTTCTCCTTTTAGTGGAGGTGCTTTTCTAGGGGATAGAGTACGTATGACAGAAATTTCTTTAGATCCAAATGTGTTTATCAGGAGTATGGCTTCGAGAGGTTATAAGGGCGGGCTTTCTAGAGCGGTTTTTGACATTAGTTTGTTGTACGAAGCTTTTGGATTTGATGTGATTATCATAGAAACTGTAGGGGTTGGACAAGCGGAATTTGAAGTTTATAACTTAGCATATAGTATAATTGTGGTTTTAGTCCCTGGCTATGGGGATGTGATACAAATGCAAAAAGCAGGGATAATAGAAATCGGGGATATTTACGATGTAAATAAAATGGACTTAGGAGGAGAAGATATTGCAGTTCAAGTCGATATGATGCTTGACGATTCGAGCTTTGAAAGCGGTTGGCGTCCTCCAGTATGTATGACCAACGCTAACACGGGGGAAGGGGTGGGGGACCTTATTAACAGTATCTGGGATCATAAAGAACACATTGAATTGTCTGGGCTCCTTACAGAAAAGAAGAAAAAGAGATTCTCTTACAAGATCAAGGAATCAATGATTGATCGTATTGAGAAATTGATTGTTGAGAAAGTTGTAAACGAGCAAGAGTTAAAGGATATCGCAAGTAGCGTATTAGACAACAAATTTGAAATTTATCAAAAGGTTCATTCGTTATTCGAACACATTAACATTGAGCTTAAAAAAGAATAGCCTTTTTGAATTATATAAAAGAAATTATAATTTTATTTATTAAAATTTTAAATCTTCAGAGATTGTTGGATTTAGCCTCAATTAAGCCTTATCTATTAATATATAGATACTAAATTTTTGAAAGGGGTTATCTCGTGAAATAAAATTCCATTTCATTATGTTTTTTGCCTTTTTATCTATGTTTTTTAAAAAAAGTACCGATTTTTTATGATTTTGACAAAAATTATATAATCGAATCGTAATGAATTTATAGAGAATTATACTAGATTTTTTTAAAATAATTGAAATCTAATCCGAAGTGATTTTATCGTGAACATAATTGAAATGATAATAACGATATTAATTTTTAATGCCTTTATATCCTTCATTGGAGGATTGTTATTTTTTATTGCTTGTTTGAAACAACACGAAAATTTTCCTTATCTCTTTATATATGTATTCTTTTTTTTAGCGACTATAATCTACATCTTTCAATTTTTGAATGATATTTATGTTTTTTTTGCGATACTTTTTTATGATTTTGCAGCCATCAGTGTTTTTATTAGTGCTTTAATCGATTACAAAAAAATTCATCAAAAATCAAAAAAATCTAATTATTTAGTACAAAATACATTAATCGCAATAATATTAATAGATATAATTATAATCCCAATGCAAATTTTCATGATTATACTATTATTAATCTCTGCTTTGATTCTATTAAGGATTTACTTAACTAATAAGGAGATTAATAGATTATTGATATTTATCTGTGTTATCATTGCATCTGCGGGGTCCATAATTCAAACATTTATTCCTTTAGAGGGATTAGATGCGTTATTTTTAGATAGTTTTATTACAACTGTGTGGATTACTATTTTTTTGGTAAACGGAATTATAGTCTTCTTAGAGATTGAGATTAAAAAAAATTTACAAATGAAAAACAATTTAAAAGATTTATATTCTCATAATGTAGGAAACACTCTTCAATCTATTTATTTAACTTTTGATTTAGTTAAAAATAAAATTAATCTTGAAGTTGAGTTTATTGAACTTTTTAATTTATTAGAAAAGAAAATAAATGAAGCTTCGGAATTTGTTAGAGAAATTCGTAAATTATGAAATATCATCAATAAGATATCGGGAAAATAAATTTCAGAAGCAATTTTC
>WJKD01000082.1 GCA_014729315.1 Promethearchaeota archaeon
ACTTATTGAAGCGCTTGGAGCAGAATCAATAAATTATGACTTGAAATTAGAATGCTGTGGAAACCCCGTGGAAAAAACGGACAAAGAATTATCGCTTTTGATCACAAAAAATAAACTCGAAGCCATGAAAAACTCTGGTGCTAATTGTATCTGCTTAGTATGTCCCGCATGCTTCCAACAATTTGATTTTAATCAACGAAAACTGAGTAAAAATATTGATTCAAACTATAATTTTCCAGTTTTTTATCTTTCGGAATTAATAGCTTTAGCTTTCGGTTACCTGCCTAAGGATTTGGGTATGAGATATCATAGAGTGCGTCCGGAAAAATTGCTAGAACGTTTGAAATTTTCTCTTTAATCGTTATCATAAAACTAAGTAAAGTCATAAGGTGAGAAAATACGATAAATAACTCTAAAAATGTGGTTGTTATTGGTGGGGGTATCGCTGGAATACAAGCATCTTTAGATTTAGCTGCTATGGGAATTGAGGTAAATTTAATTGAAAAAAAGCCATGTATTGGAGGAAGAATGGCTCAGTTAGATAAGACCTTTCCTACAAACGACTGCTCAATCTGCATATTGGCTCCAAAGCTTTCCGAATGTTATAGACATCCCAATATCAATTTATATACGCTTTCTGAAGTTCAGAATATAGATGGCAAGTTAGGAAACTTTTCGGTTGAGATTTTAAAGCGTGCTCGTTATGTGAAAGAGGACGCTTGTATCAACTGTGGATTATGCGCAGAAAAATGTCCGATGCGAGTTGAAGACAGTTTTGAGAGGGGATTACGTAAAAGAAAAGCTATTTATCTTTATTATCTTCAAGGTGTCCCTGCAGTAATGACTATTGACCGAGAAAACTGTTTATGGTTTACTAAAGAAGCTTGCAGGATATGCGAGAAAAATTGTGATCGTGATGCGATTGATTTCGACCAAAAAGATGAAAAAGTAAAAATTAATAATGTTGGTTCAGTCATAGTGGCAACAGGATACGATGTTTATGAGGATATTAATCCGTTAAAAAATTATGGTTACACTCAGTATAGGAATGTTGTAAGTGGCCTAGAATTTGAACGCTTATTAAGCGCCTCAGGACCTCAAGAAGGCCATCTTCAAAGGCTTTCAGATGGAGTGAAACCTAAGAAGATCGCATTTCTTCAATGTGTAGGATCTAGGGATGAGAACCATAGAAGCTATTGTTCTTCTATTTGTTGTATGTATACGACTAAAGAGGCTATGATTGCCAACGAACACGATAACGAGCTTCAATCCTATGTGTTTTATACTGATATGAGAGCTGGAGGAAAGGGATTTCAAAAATTTCTCAAGCGCGGAGAAAAGGAATATAATATAAAATATATAAAAAGTAAAATTGCTAATGTAAACGAAGATACTAAAGAAAATTTGGTCATAACTTACGAAGATTTGGATTCTTTAGAAGTGAAACAAATAACTGTTGATATGGTTGTTTTGGCTACATGCATTATCCCTCCTAACAATATAAGCGATTTGGCCGATACTTTAAAAATCAAACTTAATGAGTTTAATTTCATAAAAGCAAATTCTGTTTCCTCCATAGAAACAAGCCGTGAAGGTATTCTGACTTGTGGTTGTTCTCATGAGCCAATGGATATCCCTCGTTCAGTAGCAGAAGCAAGCGCAGCTTCGGCAAAAGCGGCAGAAATTGTTAGAGGTGGGTAAATAAATGAGTGATAAAGATGAGCAAATACGAATAGGTGTTTTTGTTTGCCACTGTGGTTCTAATATAGGTGGCTTAATTGACTGCAAAGAATTAGCTAATTATGCAAAATTATTACCCAATGTTGCACACAGTGAGAACAATCTTTATACATGTTCAGAAAACGGATTGAATAGTATAAAAAACGCAATAGAAGAGTATAACTTGAATAGAGTAGTTGTAGCATCGTGCACGCCAAGAACGCACGAGATTCTTTTCCGAAATACAATTCAAGAAGCTGGATTGAATCAGTATCTTTTTAATTTCGTTAATATCCGTGATCAATGCTCTTGGGTTCACATCAAATTTCCTAATAAGGCCTATAAGAAAGCTCAAGAACTTATAAAAATGGGTGTAGCAAAAGCAGCAAAGCTAGAACCATTGGAAAATATTAAAATAGATATTAATCCTTCCGCCTTGGTTATTGGAGGAGGTGTTGCTGGGATGTCTGCCGCGTTAAGTTTAAGTCAGCAAGGTTATAAAACCTACATTGTGGAGAGAGAAAATGAGCTGGGAGGTGTATTAAATAATTTATATAAACTTTTTCCAAGTAATCAAAAAGCAGATGAATTATTAAAGGACATGATAGAGAAAATCTCCGAATGTTCTAACATCACTAAATATCTCTCTTCTAATATCATAGAAATCAATGGTTATGTTGGAAATTTCGAGGTGAAAATTATTAAAAATAGAATTACCATTGATGTTCAAGTAGGTGTAATTATCGTAGCCGTAGGAAGCTCTATTTTTAAGCCCCATGATATGTACGGTTACGATGGAAAAATAAGAATAACCCAATTGGAGTTAGAAAGAAAATTAGATTTAAGTGAAGTAGATGCTGAAAATATCGTTATGATTCAGTGTGTTGGTTCTCGAGATGAGTATAGAGAGTATTGTTCAAATATTTGTTGTATGACTGCGTTAAAAAACGCTTTAATTTTAAAGAAAGAAAATCCTGAAAGAAAAATAATAATTTTATTTAGAGATATTTACACTCCCGGAGTCGTTTCTGAGGAGTATTATAAGAAAGCTCGAGAAAATGGGATTATTTTTATAAGATATTCCTTGGAAAACAAACCAAAAGTAGAAGAAGACAAAGTTATTGTATTTAATAATTATCTTGGGAATGAAGTTTCAATTCCTTACGACCTTCTAGTTTTATCTACTCCATTAGTAGCAAATGACAATAATAAAGACCTTGCGAAACAATTAAAAGTTCCTTTAGAAGAAAACAATTTTTTCTTAGAAGCACATGTAAAATTAAGACCTGTAGATTTTGCCACAGACGGAGTTTATGTGGCTGGATCTGCTAAATGGCCGACAAATATTGCTGAAGCCATATCTCAAGGGTATGCTGCTGCTTCGAGGGCGAGTACCTTATTGTCTCACAAAACTCTCGAAGTTGAGGGTGCGACAGCAAATTTGCCTGAATGGAATAAGGAATTATGTAAAGGATGTGAAGTATGTATTAAAGTGTGTCCTTATAATGCTATAAAGAAAACTCAAGAAGACGATATCGAAATAATTAGAGCCTTATGTAAAGGATGTGGAACATGTGCAGCTACTTGCACTAAAAAGGCTATTACTATTAAGCACTTTACAAACGAGCAAATTATATCAGAAATATTAGCTTTAGGAGGGAGAGAGATCGTATGAGTTTTGAACCGAAAATATTAGGATTTTTATGTAATTGGTGTTCCTATGCCGGAGCTGACTTGGCGGGAGTGAGTCGCATTCAATATCCTCCGAATATTAGGGTAATTCGAGTAATGTGTAGCGGTCGCGTAGACCCCGAGTTCTTATTTCAAGGTTTTATGGCGGGGATCGACGGAATTATCGTGATGGGTTGCCATCCAGGTGATTGTCATTATCTAGAAGGTAATTACGAAGCGGAACAGAAATTCGTTATGGTAAAGAAATTTCTCGAACTCGTTAATTTCGAAAATCGTATAAGTTTGGAATGGGTTTCTGCTTCCGAAGGCAATAGATTTGCAAAAATCGTAACTGATTTTACAAACCAAATTAAAGAAATAGGACCATCTCCCCTCCGTGAAGATACCCATGATGAAAATTTGTTAGAAAAAATGAATGCAATGAAACTCGCTGCAACGAGTTACAGAATGCGGGCGTTGGTAGGTAGAGAAAGAGCACTTGTAGAACAAGAAAATGTCTATGGTGAGCTCATTCCCCCAGAAAAGTTTAATAATATATTTACGCAAGCCATTTACGAAGAATATCTTCGTTCTCGAATATTATTATCATTAGGAAAAGATCCTAAATCCGTTAAAGACTTAGCTATTGAAATGAATATTCAAGCAAGTGAAGTATTAGACCATATATTAATTCTAAAGGGGAGAAGTCAAGTAAATCTTGATAAAATTATTGGTAATACCCCAATATATACAAGCATCGTGGAGGTATAAAAATGGAAATAGTAGGAGCCGTATTGGTTGTTGGTGCGGGGATAGGAGGCTCTCAAGCTGCCCTTGATCTCGCAGACTCTGGGTATAAAGTCTATCTAATCGAATCTAGCACAAGTATAGGTGGAGTTATGGCACAGTTGGACAAAACTTTTCCTACAAATGATTGTGCGATTTGTATTGTATCTCCTAAATTAGTCGAAGCGGGAAGGCATCCTAATATAGATATAAAAATCAATACTGAAATTGAAAGGGTTTCGGGAAAAGCAGGAAACTTTTCTGTTGATCTCGTCGAACACACATTATATATAGATCCTGAGATATGCACAGGATGTGGTGTATGTGGAGAAGAGTGTCCCGTGGAAGCCATAGATATGTTTAATGAGGGTTTATCCAAACAAGCTGCGACATCGGTTAAGTATCCTCAAGCTGTTCCGCTCGTATTTGCGATTGATCGGAATGAATGCATAGGGTGCGGTATTTGTAGAGGAGTGTGCAAAGCTAAAGCTATTGACTACAACTTAAACGATAAAAAATCCCAAATCAAAGTTGGGGCCACCATTATTGCAATAGGTTTCGACGAATTTGAACCCGAGATTTTAAATCATTATGGTTATGGTAAGTATAAAAATGTGGTAACGAGCATTCAATTTGAACGCATTTTGAGCGCAAGTGGACCTTATTCGGGACATGTCCTGCGTCCCTCAGACGGAAACATTCCACAAAAAATAGCATTCTTACATTGTGTAGGCTCTCGAGATCCGCATTTTGGTAAAGAATATTGCTCGTCTGTTTGTTGTATGTATACTGCTAAAGAAGCCGTGATAGCAAAAGAGCATACTGAAGGACTGGAAGCTACTATTTTTTCAATGGATATAAGAGCCTATGGTAAAGATTTTGATAAATATATTAATAGAGCTCAAAATGAGTATGGTGTATGTTATATTCGCAGTCGAGTTTCTTCCATCTGTGAAGATAAAACTACTAAAGATTTAAAAATAGTTTATGAAGCTGAAAATGGAGATATAATAGAAGAAAAATTTGATATGGTGGTATTAGGAGTAGGATTAAATCCACCAAAGCAAGCAAAAAAAATTGCCGAAAAATTTGGAATTGAATTAAATGATTATGGCTTTTTGGACACAAGGTCGTTATCTCCCGTTGAAACTTTAAAAAGAGGGATTTATGTTTGTGGTGCTTGTTCATCCCCAAAAGACATCCCCGAAACGGTGATAGAAGCAAGTGCCGCTGCGAGTAAAGTAAACACAATTCTTTCTGATGCTAGAAATACATTAGTGACCAAAAAAGAATATCCTCCAGAAATAAATGTTATTGGAGAACCCCCGCGAATTGGTGTTTTTATATGTCATTGCGGTATTAATATTGGAGGATATATAGATGTTCCAGAAGTTGTAGATTACGCAGAAGGTTTGCCAGATGTTGTTTATGCAGAGAGGAATCTTTATACATGCTCGGCAGATACTCAAACACATATAAAAGAACAAATTCAAGAACAGAATCTTAATCGCGTAATAGTAGCGTCGTGTACGCCAAGAACTCACGAACCTTTATTTCAAGAGACTATTCGCGAAATTGGTTTAAACAAATACTTGTTTCAGATGACCAATATCAGAGATCAATGTTCTTGGGTTCATATGCGAGAACCCAAAAGAGCTACTGAGAAAGCAAAAGATTTAGTTAGGATGGCAGTGGCAAAAGCAAGACTAAATAGTCCACTTTCGACGGTTCCACTTGATATAACTCATAGTGCGCTTGTTATAGGGGGAGGGATTTCAGGAATGACCGCTGCTCTAAATTTCGCTGAAGAAGGATACGAGACCTTTATTATTGAGAGGCAAAAAAGCCTTGGTGGTTTTGCTCCTAAAATATATGAAACTCTCGAAAAAGATAACATCCAGAAATTCCTACGACAATTAATCGAAAAAGTATCTATTAATGATAATATTCAAGTTTTCCTTAATTCAAAAATAGAAAGTATTGATGGTTATATTGGTAACTTTGAAACCATAATTCTAAAGGGATCGGATAGTGAAAAAGTAGAACTTAAACATGGCGTAACAATTGTAGCAACTGGAGCAAAGGAATACAAGCCAAAAGAATACTTATATGGTGAAGCTGATGATGTTATTACTCAACAAGAGTTGGAGGAAAAACTTTTTACTTCCGATTATTTGAATGATAAAAAATCTGTGACCATGATTCAATGTGTGGGCTCAAGAAATGATGAAAATCCTTATTGTAGCAGGATGTGTTGCTCAGAAGCAATTAAAAACGCTACAAATATTAAAGAGAAATATCCTCAGATTGAAATTACTATTCTCTATAGAGATATTCGTAGTTATGGATTTAAAGAAATATATTATAGAAAAGCCCGGGAAATGGGGATTTTATTTGTTAGATTTGAAAATGATAAGCCCCCTATAGTGAATAAAACAGAGGAAGGAATAGAAGTTATTGTTGATAATCCTAAATTGGGAGAATTAAAACTCACCCCGGATTTGGTAGTTTTAAGTACAGGAATTGTTGCCCCTTCAGAAGAGAACGAGAGATTAGCGAAAATGCTAAAAGTCCCATTAAACGAAGATAAATTCTTTTTAGAAGCCCATGTAAAGTTAAGACCTGTCGACTTTGCGACTGATGGAATATTTCTATGTGGAACTGCCCGAGGACCCGCTACTATTAGTGAAAGTATTTCGCAAGCAAATTCAGCAGTATCAAGAGCTACTACGATACTCTCTAAAGAAAAAATGCTAATTGGTGGTGTTGTTTCTAACATTGATAAAGACTTATGCACGGGTTGTAAGATTTGTGTAAGAATTTGTCCCTTTAATGCTATAGTGAAAGACGAAGAAGGATATGCTTATGTTCAAGAAGCTCTCTGTAAAGGATGTGGTGTATGCGGAGCAAGTTGCCCTGAAAAAGCAATAAAAGTTAAACATTTTACAAATGAGCAAATCTTATCCGAAATTTACGCTTTAGGAGGGAAAGAAGTAACATGAGTTTCGAACCAAAAATATTAGGTTTTTTGTGTAATTGGTGTTCTTATGCCGGTGCTGACTTAGCAGGAGTGAGTCGTATCCAATATCCTCCAAATATTAGAGTCATTCGCGTGATGTGCAGCGGTCGGGTAGATCCAGAATTCATTTTTCAGGGATTTATCGCTGGTATCGATGGAATTATTGTAATGGGTTGCCATCCAGGTGATTGTCATTATCTAGAAGGCAATTACGAAGCGGAACAGAAATTCATTATGGTAAAGAAATTTCTCGAATTCGTTAATTTCGAAAATCGTATAAGGTTGGAATGGGTTTCCGCTTCTGAAGGAAATCGATTTGCAGAAATTGTTACTGATTTTACTTCTCAAATCAAAAATATTGGTCCTTCATCTCTTCATGGAGACAGAATAGATAGGAATTTACTTATTAAAATAAATGCTATGAAGCTTGCTGCCACTAGTTATCGATTGCGGGCTTTGGTAGGTAGAGAAAGAGCACTTACGGAACAAGAAAATGTCTATGGTGAGCTCATTCCTCAAGAAAAATTTAATAATATATTTACCCAAGCCATTCACGACGAGTATATCCGTCATCGAATATTATTATCATTAGGAAAAGATCCAAAATCAGTCAAAGACCTAGCGATCGAGCTAGAAATTGACGCAGACGATATATTAGACCATATTCTAATTTTAAAAGGAAGAAGTCAAGTAAATCTTGATAAAATCATCGGCAACAGTCCGATATACACAAATATAGTGGAGGGTTAATAATGGAAAAAGTTGGAGCTGTTTTAGTGGTTGGTGCAGGGATAGGAGGTTCTCAAGCATCGCTCGATCTCGCAGACTCTGGATATAAGGTCTATTTAGTGGAATCGACCACAAGTATAGGGGGAGTTATGGCGCAGTTAGACAAAACTTTTCCTACTAATGATTGTGCTATGTGCATCGTTTCACCTAAACTAGTTGAGACTGGAAGGCATAATAATATCGAACTTATAATTAATGCTAAAATTTTAGACTTTGTAGGGGAACCTGGGAATTTTACAGTAAATATATTGAAAAAATCACTTTATGTAAATCCTGATAAATGTACGGGTTGCGGAGTCTGTGGACAGAAATGTCCCGTGGAAGCTATAGATGTTTTCAATGAGGGTTTGTCTAAGAATAAAGCCACTTCAGTTAAATATCCACAGGCAGTCCCATTAGTATACGCAATAAATAAAGATTATTGCATCGGTTGTGGGGTTTGTGAAGGAGTTTGTAAAGCTGGAGCAGTAGAATACGATAGAAAAGATGAAGAAGTGCAACTTAATATAGGAGCGGTTATTCTGGCGCCTGGATTTGACGAGTTTGATCCTTCAAAGATAAAGAGGTATGGCTACGGGGAATTTAAAAATGTTGTTACTAGTATAGAGTTCGAAAGGATTTTAAGTGCAAGTGGACCTTATAGTGGAAAAATTTTACGCCCTTCTGACGGGCAGGTACCTGTGAAAATTGCTTTTCTTCAGTGTGTAGGATCAAGAGACTTGAAAGAAGGAAAACCTTACTGTTCCTCAGTTTGTTGCATGTATACTGCAAAAGAAGCGGTGATAGCTAAAGAACATATGCATCAAGTTCAACCGACTATTTTTTCGATGGACATCAGAGCTTATGGAAAAGATTTTGATAAATATATTAACAACGCTCAAGAAGAATATGGCATTCGCTATATAAGAAGTCGAATTTCATCAATTTTAGAAACACCCCAAAATAACGATTTGAAATTGGTCTATGAAGCTGAAAATGGAGATATTATAGAAGAAATATTTAACATGGTCGTGTTATCAGTAGGATTGAATCCGCCTCACGATGCCAATTATCTCGCAGAAAAGTTTGGTATAGCCCTAAATGAGTTTAATTTTATTAAAACGAATATATTTAATCCAGTTCAAACATCCAGAAAAGGGATTCTGGCTTGTGGAGCAGCTACATCCCCGAAGGATATCCCTGAAACCGTAACACAAGCAAGTGCGGCAGCAGGGTGTGTAAATCAATTATTATATAACCAAGTTGGAACATTAATAACAGAAAAAACTCTTCCTTCGGAAATCTTTGTTGCAGGCCAACCACCTAGAATTGGTGTCTTTATTTGTCATTGCGGGATTAACATCGGAGGATATGTAGATGTTCCAGAAGTCACTCGTTACGCTAAGACTTTACCTAATGTTGTATTAGCTGATAGAAACTTATATACGTGTTCAGCAGATACGCAAACGATTATTAAAGAAAAAATAAAAGAATACAAACTCAACCGAGTTATCGTAGCATCGTGTACGCCGCGGACGCATGAACCATTATTTCAAGAAACAATAAGAGAAGCGGGATTAAATCGGTATTTATTTCAGATGGCAAACATTCGCGATCAATGCTCTTGGGTTCACATGAATGTGCCCGAAGAAGCCACGCAGAAAGCTAAAGACCTCGTTCGGATGGCAGTCAAGAAGGCAAGGAAGATCGAGCCTTTAGAAAGAATTAAATTGAATGTTACTCGTAAAGCGCTTGTTATTGGCGGCGGAATCGCAGGGATGATCGCAGCATTAAACTTCGGAAGCCAAAATTACGAGACTTTCCTTATTGAGAAAGAAAAAGAATTAGGGGGTCACGCACGAAATATTTTTAAAACCCTTGAGGGGGGTGATGTTCAAGAGTTTCTCGAGGAACTAAAATATAATGTGAGAAATAACGATAACATTCATGTTTTTACGCAAGCAGCAATCCAAAATATCAATGGATATATAGGAAATTTTAGGACAAGTCTGCAATATGGAGAAAATGACGAAATAGTCGATTTAGAACATGGGATTATATTGGTTGCTACTGGAGCAAAAGAATATAAACCCACCGAATACCTAGCCGGAAAAGATGTTAGAGTACTTACTCAATCTGAGTTTGAATATGTATTAAACAAAACCAACGAAATAAAAGAGAAAAAGAAAATCGTAATGATTCAATGTGTAGGTTCAAGAAATAAAGAACATCCATATTGTAGTAAGATTTGCTGTGCAGAAGCAATTAAAAATGCGTTGTTAGCTAAAGAAAGAAATCCAGATAATGAAATCGTAATCTTGTATAGAGATATTCGTACTTATGGATTTAAGGAAACATATTATAAGAAGGCTCGGGAGTTAGGAGTTGTCTTTCTCCGTTATGATGAAGTAAATCCCCCCGTCGTTAGTTCTGGAGGAAATAAACTACACATAGAATTTGAAAGTCCAAAATTGGGAACAATACATCTTGAATCAGATTTATTAGTATTAAGTGTTGGGATTGTAGCAGATACTCTCGAAAACGAAGAACTCGCCAAAAAGCTGAAAGTCCCACTAAACGACGATAATTTTTTCTTGGAGGCGCATGTGAAATTAAGACCAGTAGATTTCGCAACAGAAGGCGTTTTTGTTGCAGGGTTAGCACACTGCCCGAAGACTATCGAGGATTCTATTGCACAAGCAAATGCCGCAGTTTCACGAGCATGTACAATCTTAACTAAAGACGAAATCGAAGCAGAAGGAAAAATTGCTGTTGTTGATCCTGCTCGTTGCTCTGGATGTGGGATGTGCGTTGAAAATTGTTCCTATAACGCGATTGAACTTGTTGAGGATAGAAGATTTGGATCTATTGCTATGATTAATCAAGCGTTATGCAAAGGTTGTGGTGCTTGCTCGGGTAATTGTCGATGTTCTGCTATAGATGTTATGGGATTTACAAACGAACAAATATTTGAAATGATAACAGGGAGGTTATAAAATGACTAAAGTCTTAATGGAAGAAGAACAAGAAAAAGAGTGGGAGCCAAAAATTATCGCGTTTTTGTGCAATTGGTGCTCGTACGCCGGTGCAGATTTAGCGGGTGTTAGTAGAATACAATACCCTCCTAATATAAGGATTGTAAGGGTACCGTGCTCGGGTAGAATAAACCCGTTTTTTATAATTAAAAGTCTCGTCGACGGATGGGATGGCGTTGTTGTTTCTGGATGTCATCCAGGAGATTGCCATTATATTAGCGGTAATTTAGTAGCGAGGCGTAGATTTGCTGTCTTATACGATCTACTCGAATTTTTTGGTATTGAGCCCGAAAGAATTCATTTTATGTGGGCTTCTGCTGCTGAAGGAGAGAGATTTGCGGAACTGATTACATTAGCAACGAAAAAGATTAAAAAAATTGGACCTAACAATAAATTTCAAAAGATGTGGTGAGAAAATGACGGATATTAATGTAGAAAATAAGAGAATCGAATCTGAAATGAAAAAAATAGCAAAAAGTCTCTTTAAGGAAGATCAAGTGGATTTATTAATTGGATATACTAAAGGAACCGTTCCCTTTAATATTTCGCCCATTTTCATTAAAAGAGAAGATGAAATTGATAATTTGATTTGGAATAATTTATGTTATATTAACTTAGCTACCTACCTAACTTCACCGCTTAATAAAGTCATCAACGAAACTTCTAAGGATCTTAGAGTTGGAATCATATCCAAAGGTTGTGTGGCACGTTCACTTATTCATTTAGCTAAAGAAAAGCAAGTGGATCTCGATAATCTTAAAATAATCGGAATTCCCTGCAATGGAATCATTAACCGGCAGCGAATTTTGAAAGAAATTGGTGAGAAAGAAATTTTAGACATACTCATTAAGGATAACCAAATCGTAGTAAAGGGAGTTGATTTTCAAAAAACTTTTCCATATAAAGAATATTTAAACGAGTTATGTAAAACGTGTCAAATAAAGGCACCTCCATTTTCCGAAGCCTTAGCAGATGTCATCCTTGGAGAATCTCAAAAAGAATTTGAAATAGATAACAATTTTTCTGATCTTTACGAATTTGAATCAAAAAATCCAGACGAAAAATGGGAAGAAATTAAGGATTTACTACAAAATTGTACTAGATGCTACGCCTGTAGAGAGGCCTGTCCGCTCTGTTATTGTGCTTTATGTTTTGTTGATCAAAATGTACCTAGATGGTTCAATAAAACTCCAGAGCTCTCAGACATAATCATCTTTCATATAGTCAGAGCCTTACATTTAGCGGGTAGATGCGTAGGATGCGGCGCTTGCAGTAGCGCTTGTCCAATGGGTATTGATTTGAGTATAGTGAATAGAAAATTAGAAAAAATTGTTAAAAAGCGATTTGATTTCATGTCTGGGCTAAATCTTGAAACAATGCCACCTATGATGACCCAAAGCATGAAAGATCAACAAGAATTTATGTTGGAGGAAGAATAAAGAAAGAGAGTAAAAAAAAATGAGAGAGAAAATATTATTCAAAAAAGATATTTCCAAGTTTCAAAAAGACTTATCAGGGACTTATAATTTTTTTGCACCTCTAAAGGTTGACGGTAACATTGTTTTTCAAAAAATTGAAAACCCCGATCAAATACAACTAGAATATTATAATTCCAAGATACCCCCTAAAAATATACTCTTTCCTATGATGGAAACTTTATTTACTTATAAAAAGGACGGGGATCAAATAATTATCGAAGAACCGAGAGATTTAGACGAGAGAAACCTTATTTTCGGAATTCGACCGTGCGATGCTCACAGTTTTGAGTTATTGGAGAATTTTTTTGATTTTGGACAGTTTAAAGATACTAATTTTTTAAAACGCAGAGAGAATACAGTTCTAATAGGTATCGCTTGTAATACTCCGAAACAAACATGTTTTTGTACGTCTTTAGAAGGAAGTCCGTTCAATAAGACGAATATGGATATATTCCTTGTCGATTTAAAAGATAAATATTTATTAACCCCAGTAAGTAATAAAGGGAAGAAAATTATTAAGGAATTAACTTGGTTATCAGATCCTAAAGAAGATGATTTAGAAAAAGCAGTAGAACTTCAAGAAGAAGCAGAGTTGTCGATTAAGACAAATTTAAATTTTAAAGATATATACAAGGTTCTTAATAATAATTTTAACCATCCAATTTGGAAGGAAATTAGCGAAACATGCCTTGGTTGCGGCACTTGCGCGTTTTTATGTCCTACTTGCCATTGTTTTGACGTAATTGAAGAGAACGACCATTATGAAAATCGAGGGAGGAGAGTCCGAATTTGGGATACGTGCCAATCTTGTCTTTATACCTTACATACAAGCGGTCACAATCCTCGCCCAACGAGAATAGAAAGATGTAGAAATAGAATTCTACACAAGTTTTGCTATTATCCCGAAAATTACGAGCTTATTGGGTGCGTAGGATGTGGAAGGTGTATTCATTATTGCCCTGTTAATAATGATCTTAGAAAGATTATAGGAAAAATTAATAAAATTAAGGAAAAAGAGGAGGAGATCCTAGTTGCTTAGCCCCTATATTCCATCATTAACTAACATAGTATCTATCACTTCTGAAAATGAAGTAAATGATATAAAGACTTTTGAATTGAAATTCAAAAATGACAGTGAATACCAAGATTTTGATTATATTCCGGGTCAATTTGCGGAAATTAGTGTAATTGGAAAGGGAGAGTGTCCAATCGGTATTGCTTCATCTCCAACGGAAAAAGGAACAATTAAATTTACGATAAAAAAAATGGGCACCGTTACAAGTGTTATGCATGATTGTAAGGAAGGAGATATTATTGGGGTTAGAGGTCCGTTGGGTAATGGATGGCCCGTTGAAGAAATGAAAGGTAAAAACATAGTAGTCATTGGGGGGGGGTTTGCCTTTTCAACACTACGATCTCTCATCACATTTATGCTTGATAATAAATACAGACCAGAATATAGAAATATTTGCGTAATTTATGGAAATCGTAATCCAGGAGAAGTTCTTTACGAAAGTGATTTAAAGAAGTGGATTGACAGAGACGATATAGATGTAGTTTTAACAATTGATAACGAAGCGGATGGTTGGGAATATGAAGTAGGATATGTCGCTCCAGTAGTTAAAAAAGTTTTACCCTCTCCTGAGGATGCTGTGTGTGTTGTTTGCGGTCCTCCAATTATGATTAAAACGACGGTAAATGTGTTAAAAGAATTAAATTTTAAGGACGATCAGATTCTCCAGTCGTTAGAGATGAGAATGAAGTGTGGGATTGGAAAGTGTGGACGATGTAATATCGGAAATAAGTTTGTATGTTTAGATGGTCCGGTATTTTCTCTTGCCGAACTAAAAGACCTACCTAAAGAATATTAAGTAATTATTATATTTTAAATAAGAGGGAAGAAAAAATTGAGTGGAGAAATGGAAGATAGCGGAGTAAGAGAAGTCTATCCTAAATCTTTCGAAGATTTAAAAAAGGAAGTCCACGATAAAGGGCTATGCGGAGAATGTGGAGGTTGTGTTAGTTTTTGTTCAGCATCAGAAATCAAGGCTATTGAGATGTCAGAGTCAGGACCACCCAGATATTATGACGAAGACAATTGTCTGCATTGCGGAATCTGTTATTTAATTTGTCCGCAAACATATGTCCTGAACGAGGAATTAAACAAAAGATATAATTATAAAGTCTCAATAGGCAACTGGGAAAAAATTACTTCAAGTCGGGCTATATCCGAAGAGATACGAAATAGAGCAACGGACGGAGGGGTTGTAACAGCAATATTGAAATATCTATTAGACTATAACTACATAAAGGGTGCCCTTGTTTCCAGACCGGAGGGACCATTTAATAGAGTCCCTTTCTTTGCGAAAACTTCTGAAGATATAGTCGAAGCGGCTGGATCTCATTATGATTTATCCAAACAAGTTATGGGATTAGAACATTATGATACATTTATCCCCACGATTACGAAATTGAAAAAGATCGTCGGTTCTGATATGATGAACATAGCAGTTGTAGGTACCCCTTGTCAAATTCACTCAATTAGAAAAATGCAAGAATTAAGTATCCTACCTGCCCATATCGTTAAATATACCTTAGGATTATTTTGTAATTTTAATTTTTCATTCGATAAAGAAGGTAAAGACGAACTCGAAAGGGACTTTGATTTCTCATTTGACAATGTGGAAAAGATTAATATTAAGGAAAATCTTATATTACAACTTAAAAATCAAGACGAGATTCATATTGATTTTTCGAATTTAAAGACTTTTGCTCGACAAGCTTGCTTTGGATGTAGAGACTTTTCTAACGTCTATGCTGACCTTTCATTTGGAGGGCTTGGATCTAAGGACGGTTATACGACGGCGATAATACGAACTGAAATCGGGAAAAAAATCTATAAAGATGCATTAAGGGAAAAATATATTAGCGAACCACTAGATCATAATACTTCGGTAAAAAAATCAGAAATGCTCGCCAAGATCATTAGTTTTGGAAAAAGAAAATTTGAAAGATATAAAAGAACAATCCAAGATTTAAAGTAATCAATTATTTTTTTTTAAAGCATGATTCCAAAAAATTGGAAAACCGACTAACAATTTTTATCTTATTTCGAAGAAAAGCTCCATTTTATCTTAAGAGAAATTGCAGGAACCTCCGGCAAAACTCTTGGTAATTCGACGATCAAATCACTTGCGTTTTGTTTCCAAGCTAAAGTATCCATGAATCCAAGTAGAGTAACTTCATTAGTTGAATCTAAATTTACATCCTTAAGAGTAATTTGAGTTTTTAATGGTTTATTCATTAAAATTGCATATAACGCTTTAGATTTCTGAGTAAAACGGACGGGAATTCCTTCAGATGTGATTCCTTCGGCACGCTCCCACGGTCTTGTTCCAAAAATTGCTTCTCCATTGACTTCCAACCATTTACCGAGTTCTAATAATCGGTTTATTTGAATTTCAGGAATGGTTCCATCTGCCTTAGGTCCGACATTCAGTAATAAATTTCCATTCTTACTTACAACATCGATCAATAAGCGAATTAATTCTTCAGAACTTAAGTAGTCTTCTTCCTTTTCGAGTTGGTTATAGCTAAATGAACTTCCTATCCCCCTGGTAAGTTCCCATTTCTGTTTTTTCACCCTTTTAAATGTCTTGTATTCTGGAGTTTTATAATCGTAATGAAATTTCGTTCCGCCTTTTTGAGGTTGTCTCCATCGGTCATTAATTACTCCTTGGGGAAATTTATTATAAAAATGGGCAAAAATTTCGTTTATATTTGTATTGGGAGGATAAGCAATATCGTTCCATAAAATGAGAGGTTCATAATCGTCAATTAATTCATACCATTGGTTATTGGCATATTCAATATATTTTGGATTTGAGACTACATTTGATACAAACCCTTTACCATCCTTTATTGGATTCGGGTTAACAGACCAATCTAATCCCCCAGAATAATAATATCCCATTTCCAATCCTTTTTTTTTAACAGCGCTAGTAAGTTCTGCAACAATATTTCTTCTCGAACAATAATGTCCTTTCTTGGGATTTTTATATTTACTCTGCCATAAACAAAATCCATCGTGGTGCTTAGTAACAAGAATAACATACCTTGCGCCTATCTTCTTAAAAAGATTTACCCAGTCGTTTGGATTCCATTTTTGACTCTCCTCGTTAAAGATTGGAATAAAATCATCATAGGAGAAATTTTCTCCATAGGTTTTTCGATGATATTTTTGCGTAGGACTTCCATCAATTCTCAATGTATTCAAATACCATTCAGCGTAGGGATTCTTTCTTAAGAATTCGTCAATAGGCCGATTTTTAATATCATCTGGGTAATGCAAACCTACTGGAGCGTATGCTGGAACAGAGTAAACTCCCCAGTGAATTAAGATTCCTAATTTCGCGCTTTGGAACCATTCTGGAACTTCATGCTTACTAACCGATTCTATATTGGGTTTATAGTCCAAATTTCTCACCTAAGTTTTATTTCTATTATTTTGTATTTAAAATTAATATCTTGTAGTAAGACCGAAATAATTAAAATGCAATTGAAATAATTAATGAACATTACTATACATCTAATACTTTTTAATGATTCTATTAAAAAATTTAACGTATTAAAAACATTTATATTCTACAACATTTTATATCTTTCCATTAGAAATATTGTTTTTGAATAGAGTGCGGTAAACCACGCATGGTCCAACAAAATGACTGAAGAAGAAAAATTCTCAAAGGTGACCTTTTTCTCTTATGCTTTAGGGAATCTTTTAATCACATTATTAGGAGTTGTGTCTGATACAAGACTCTTTATATTCTATGAAACTGAAATAGGTCTTCCCGCGACCTTTATACTTGTCGCATTTGTTATCTACGGGATTTGGAATATGGTAAACGATCCACTGATGGGATTTATTTCGGATAGAAAAAATGCTCTATGGCAAAGATGGGGAAGGAGATTTCCATGGATATTGATAGGTGGATTGCTTTATTGTATCTTTTTTGTAATGCTATTTACTCCTCCAACTGAAGTAATTATATTTTTGTTTATATATCTTGTATTCATTACATGCTTGGTGGATTTATTATTATCAATGTGGACAACAAATTATTATGCTCTTTATACTGATAAATTTCGCTCGCAAGAGGTAAGAACTAAAGTAAGTGGCATTGCTGTGATTCTTGGTATCATTGGAATAACGGTGGGTACTTTAATCCCCCCGTTAATTATTGAATATGGGAATAGACAGTCTTATATAATCGCAGCGGGTTCTATTGCTTTAATAGGTTTAGTAATCATATTTCTAATGATACCTGGAATACGAGAAAACGAGAAGATGATAGCTCGTGCGATGAGTGATTTGAAAGATGAGAAAGTCTCGTTCTGGAAAGAGTTAAAGAATGTATTAAAAAAAAGAAACTTTGTGGCTTTTCTTTTCGCAAATACAGCCTGGCAAATCGTTGTGGTAATCATGCTCACTTCTGTGCCCTATTTGAACCAATATGTTTTTAGACAACCCGCGTCTAGCGAAATTTTAATTACTGCCTCTTTACTTGTTGGAAGCATAGGTTCTGTACCGATTTGGGTTAGATTCGCCCGAAAGAAAGGAAATAGAGCAACCACGATAATTGGACTGTTTCTTATGGCTTTCACCTTGTTTCCTTTATTATTCATCCCTACTCTGTTAGGAGCAGCGTTCGTTGCCTTTTTGATAGGTATAGGTAATGGTGCTATCTATGTGGCAACTTACCCAATGTTGAGCGATGTTATCGATGAGATCGTCGTATTAACAAGCAAACGAAAGGAAGGGATATATATTGGAATAAGAACTTTTTTTATGAGGCTTTCATACATCTCTCAAGCTATTATTTTTACGATTGTGCATGTTTTAACTGGATTTAATCCTATTCCCGGTGCTGAACAATCTCCTCTAGCTCTTTTTGGGATAAGGCTACATTCTAGTATTATTCCTATGATAATACTTATAGTTGGAGGATTAGTATTTTGGAAACTGTGTGATTTAAGACCTGATAAAGTAAAAAACATTAAAGAAAAATTAGTAGCATTAAAAATTTAATTGAAACATTGACCTTTCTAAAAAATAACTTTTCACTTTCCTATTTTAATAAATTTCACATTTAATAAAATTTTTAATCATTGAATAGAATAGATTTTAAATAATTCTCCATTTTTGTCAAGCTCTTAATTAGACATATAAGAAAGATTTAATAAAACTGTCGGGGACAAATTTAAAAAAATTTGGTTGATTTATTCAACTTGCGATGAGGAATAAGAATATCTTCGTCTCCATTAGAAAAAACCACGATGTCATGGATCTCGTTATTAATAGGCTTGAGCAAATTCCTAAAATAGATCTAACCATACATCGTCCAATTAAAAACATAATTAACATAGAAAGTATAATTGATAAGTTAAGGAATTCTGATTATCTCATCCTTAAAGCTTCGAATAAAATATCAATTGACATTCTGCAATTTGCCCAGATGTATAAGATACCTAGTCTCCATAGTCTAAACGCTGTAGTAACTTGTTTGAGTAAAATTGCTCTGGATGGGCGATTAAGACAAATAATAGAAAAATATAACAATAGACTGCGGGACTTTATTTTACCTATACCTGAATCGTGGACGGGGGTTATCAAACAAAATTCCTTAGAAGAATTTAAAGAATGGGCTAAGCCAAATTTACCTTTGGTCATTAAAAGTCACGATCAACATGATAAAAATATACGGTTTTCATTCCGAGTAAGAAATCTTGATGAGATCGATGATTTTTACAATAGGTTTAAAACTAAGCTAGATTACGCCGTGTATATTCAAAAAGAAATTAATTGCGACGATATAGACCGAAAGGTATACGTAATAGGAGATAAAACCTTCGGAATCCAAAGAGAAAGTCCGATAGTAGTCAGTAAGCGTGAGAACTTAGATTATATTAATCCTGATTCGATTAAAAAGGAACAATTCGATGTCCCTGAAAAAGCAAAAATGATAGCGAAAATATTATCTAAAGAATTAGATTTAAAGCTATTCGGGTTTGATTTGATTAAATCTGCGGATCAAGAGAAGTATTATTTGATTGATGTAAACGATTTTCCTGGATATCGTGGTATCCCCAATGTTCACGAAATTATCGTGGATTTTCTTAAAAACTTGTTGAAGTTCTAACTTATCTTGTTTAAGAAAACTCATTCTTTCTTTGCATATATAGGATTATCGTTAATTAGAGATTTGTTCTTAAATGTAAAAAATATATTATAGATCCATGACTTAAAATAATATATATTATGTTAGCTCATTCGATCACCCTTAAAGTTTTCAGTGAATTTGAAGAAGATGCAGACGAGATTAAATCTACCTTAGAAAATTTAATTCCTTTCGATTTAAAAAAAGAAAAAGTAGATCTGCGTCAAAAAAGCGTTTTTGGTTTCAACCAGAAAAAAATAAAAATATTTCAAGTTAACTTAACTAAAAAGCGACAAGTGCGTTTATTTCTTCAAAGGCTGAATAAAAGCTTAACTTCCGAAGAGAAAAGTAAAATAATTCAAGAATTGTCTAATCGTCTTGACGAAGAGCTAAATTTATTCTTGAGGTTTGATAAAAAAGAGCTAATTGAAAATAATAAATTCCTATTAACTGATCATGGTAATTGTTTCCATCTAAAAATTAACATTGCTGCTTTTCCAAAAAAGAGAAATATTGCAATGGAGCAAATTAATTCTATTTTTTACTAAATTTTAAACCTTTTCTATAGTAGCAAAAAAAAATTAATTAAGGTTTTTCCTTATTTAACTTCGCTTAAATCAGTGCCTCTCGTTTCCTTAAGAGATAAGAATACCAAAGGTATAATTATTAGATGAGGTAAGCTTATAACTATAAAAGTGTAAGCTAATCCATAAATCGATATTAAGACGCTACTTACAAATAGACCTACAGTTGTACCTATTGCGCTTATAAGCGACCTTAATCCGCTCCCAGTACCTCTTGCGTCTGTAGGTGTAATTTCGACAGTTATCAACCTTGCCACTATTCTAATTCCTTGTAGCGTGATATAAGCAATACCTGCTCCTAAGCCTACAATAAGGATAAGCATTATACCAGATGAAAAAGTTACTCCGTATACTACGATCAACACTGATATTGGAGAAAGTAGAGCGTATATATATAATAATGGTTTACGTCCCCATTTGTCTGCGGCTATTCCAGTTATAAGATAGCCTAAGACCACAGAAAGACTCGTTATATATATTACGATATTTATATCTGATTCTCTCATGTTAGGGCTACTTGCAAAATAAGCTTCCACTAATCGGAAAAAAACATAATTCAAACCCGCGATAAAACTTATCACTAAAATTACTGTTAGCTCCTTCCGTCTAGCGGATTTAAAAAGTATCTTCATGTTTTCTCTGAACATGCTCGGCTGCTTTCCTTTAGTGTTTCTTTCCTCCTTTATTTCCTCGTATTTTACTGTTTCTTTGAAGGTTAATAAAATAATAATACTAAGAGGAATTCCAAGAAATATCGCAAAAAAGGTCATACCTCTCCAGAATACAAATGTTTCCGTAATAAAAATAGATCTGAATATAGGTAATGCCAGAGCTCCCCCGATCCCTCCCATTAATACAAAGGCATTCCATTGTCCTCTTTTTTCGGGAGGACATTCTTCGCTTATATAAATGGTCCAGATATCAGAGCTAAAAAAGATATATAACATGAATAAGTAAATTGTGTATTGTATTATATTGGTTGAAGTAGCAAGTAACAGCGAAGAGAATCCCATACCAAATACCGTAATAGCCAATAATATTTTTCTTCCCGTTCTGTCTGCAAGAAATTGGTTCAATAACACAAAATAGGTGCCTATAGATGCTATCGCGATACAGAAGGCAAAAATCGAATTGGCAACATTTTCTGGATAACCGGACAAAAATTCAGCAATTACCTTTGATGGGATTACTGTAGGGTACAAAGTGCAATAAGTATCCAACATCTCAACAAACATTAGAATGATAATGATATAAATATAAAATCCTTTAGAACGAGTAAGGGAAGTCTCTTTTTTCTCTTCAGTCATAAGTTATAATTTGATTTTTTCTCTATATAAAGCTTTTTTTTAAAAATGTTTTAATTTTCTTCACACTTTCTCTAATTATGAGTAAAAGAGAGCCACCATTATTCAAATTATATCCAAAATTAAAGAAGGGTGTGCCATGGTTACCCATTCTTACTAATGTACCTACGCCAGTAGACAGACTTGCTAATTTAGAAAATCACTTGGAAGTGAAGAGTGGAGCAATCTACATCAAACGGGATGATAAAGACCATCATATCTACGGCGGTAATAAACTGCGAAAATTTGAATTTATATTTGGTGAGATTAAAAAAAGAAATATGAAAGGGGTTATGACTGGTGGAGGTATTGGAACTAATCATGGTCTAGCGTGCGCAATAGTAGCCCAAAATATGACCCCTCCAATCGATTGTCATCTATTTTTACACGAACAACCCTTAACTTTTCATGTTCAGAGGTCATTACTTCTTTACAATTATTTTGGAGCTAGATTACATCTGGTAAAAGGATTTTTTGGAATGCTTATAAAGATGGCTTTTATGAAATTACGACATCCAAAATATTTTTTCATGTTGCCAGGAGGTTCACCCGCCTTCGGAATTGGGACTCCGCTGGGTACGATTGGATTTATAAACGCAATTGTAGAGTTAAAAAACCAAATAGATCAAGGGATTTTAGAGGAACCCGATAGTATTTTCCTAGCAGGAGGTTCTGCGGGAACCGCAGCCGGATTAATTTGTGGATGTAAATTAATGGGCTTGAATACAGTAGTAAATATAGTTCCAGTAGTCTCAGCAGACTTTCTCAGAGAAAAATCCTATGTGATAAAAAGTTGTAATAAAGCTATTAAGTATCTTAAGAACTGCGATAAAGATTTTCCCTCTTTAGATATACAGGAAGAGGATTTTAATATGATTGAAGGATATATTGGATCGAATTATGGAATAATTACTGAGAAAAGTCAACAAGCGGTTGATCTACTTAAAGATTTGGAAGGAAAAGAAGGAGGCTTTCGACTCGATACCACTTATACGGGAAAGGCCATGGCTGCTATGATCGATTATTTAACGAAAAAAGAAAATAAATCGGAAAAGGTGCTCTTTTGGAATACATATAATTCCAATGATTTAACAAAGTATCTAAAAGAAACGGAATTTAACTATAAAAAACTACCCGAGGAATTTCATAAGTTCTTCGAAGAAAAGCAATTCCAATGCTGGCAGATAGTAGATTGTCCGAAAGAGACCAGAGAAAATTGCCCCGCTTATTTAAATCACGATTATCGGTTTTGGAAAGTCACGGATTGCAAATTATCGAAGGAGAAAATACAAAAAGTCAAAAAGATATTAAGTCGAGCAATTAGAATTGAAGAAAGTCAAGAAAGAAAGAATGATAAGTAATTATTCTAAGAATTCATTCAAAATTCTCCCTTGAACATCTTTGGGACTCTTAATTCCAAGTAAATGCGAAAAAGTAGGGGCTAAATCTGTTAGATTCACGACTTTATCGTTTTTAAATCCTTTCTTTAATCCGGGACCGTTAAGTATAATTGGAACGCTATTTGAATAATCTCCGAATCTCTCACTTGGTAAATAATAAACATGGGCCCCGAAACATCTTTTAGCGGGATATGATTCTGGTAAATTCATATATTTTGGGGAAATTTCTGCGGGATTTAATTGTTCTAATATTTCGTCGTATACTTGATAAGGAGGATTAAGAAAATAGACCACATCACCTATTCTTTCCCCATTTAATCCAAATAACGCAGCGTCTTCTCTACTAAGCGCAAGTTTTACTATTTTTTCTCCCGTTTCAGAATCTCTCATGCCATTTAAAACATCAATTATCGTCTCTTGAACATCATGATATTTCGATTTTTTCACTATACCGTGTGGATCTCTTCCTTCAAGATTTATCCACACAAACGGGGGTTCTATATAAGGAAATGCTGTTGTTTTTTTCCAGTTTACCACATATTTTTTTTCTGATTGCTTCCATTTATAACTTAGTAGCCCAGCTCTTATTAAGGCTGAAGGGATATTAGCAATTTTCCACGCAGGCATCGCACCGTGATCAGACACGAAAGCAACAATCGTATCCTTGTCAACGCAATTCTCCAATAAATATCCCACTAATCCGTCAACAATTTTATAGGCGTTTTCAACATTTTCAGCCGCTTTTACCCGGCTATCTTCGGAATAAATTGGTGAATCGTCGAGTAAGTGAGCTAATTCTTTATGATTTACGCTGTCCAGTAAATGAACGTGAAAGAAGCAAATATCCCAATTGAGCCTTTCTTTAGCAAATCTTACGGCTTTCCCTACAGTGTCAGTTTCTTGCTTTGCGTATTGAAGATATGATGCAACATCTCCCGAGATTTGATATTCTATCTTCTTTTCTTGAGGAGTCAACTTATAACTCAGAACTTTTTTTATTAGTTCTTTACCAAGCCAATCCGGCGTACACCATCCTTTAGAATTATATATCGGAGATAATAATAATTTTAGCGAACTACCATCATTTTTTAATTCTAATAATTTTATTTTGAAGAGACAAGGAAAAACTCCATTAGTCGTGTTGAGATCAACCGATATCCAATCGCTCCATATTCCCTCTTTGATGTCGTATCTTTGATCTTTTTTTTCATTGAGCATTACTACCTTATCGTATCCTTTTCCATTAGTATCAATTATTAACGATTTGAAATAGACGGGGTTTAGAAGCGTAGAAAAGGATAATTTAAGTTTAATTTCTAAGGGCTCAGATTCGCTGGTTATCGATTCGGGCTTCACTTCAGCAAAATTAATCGTTTTATCCTCAACTTTACTCTGCTTAGAAAATATTTTCGTTGACTTGGGAGTGAGGATTCTTGGTAATGTTTCAGGTATCGGCCATATAAGAACGGCCATACCACCTTTTTTAAACTTACTCGACCATCCAGAAGGATAGTTGGCCACGAAAGGAATTCTACCCTCCTGATCTGCGCCATCCCATATATACTGGGCATTACAATATTTTGAGAGTTGAGAGCGAGAACGATTTTCTAATCCTTTTTCGAAGGATTCCCCTGGAAGATGGACATAAAAGCTTGTCGCTCCGTGAACTCCCGTAGTCGCTCCTGTAGCTATTGTGGTCCAATTCGTTGGAGTATCGCACGGAGGACATGAAAATCCCTCTGAATAAGAACCGTTTTCCATTAAACTTCTAATATTTGGGAGTAGACCTTCATTGACATATTTATTCAGGAGGAAAGGAATTGTTTGGTCAACGCCTATAAAGAGTAGCTTTTTCGATTTGTTGTCCATTTTCATCAATATATTAGTTTATTGATTTAGCTTAAAATGTGATTCTTAATTTAATTTTTGATTTCAAAACAAAAGTATAATACATCTAAGATTTAGTGATTGATTTTATTATTGATATTCTAATTATAGTACATAACAATTTATGTTATATTCAATCCACATAGAGTCAAGTTGATTGCCATGATATATACTGATAAATTCCAAAAACTAATGGATAACTTATCTAATGGCAAAATTAACAAAAAGGAAGTGGTTAATATCCTTTTGACTCTATTAGAAGAGAGCGATAAACTTTTAGAGAGAATCGAATCGCTAAAAACTATTTATTACCTTAAAATAAACGGTGATAAAGTTTTTCGAATTATTGAGAACCATTTGATTTCGGATGAGAGCGCTCAAATACGTTGTCTTTCAGCTAAAATAATATTTCAAAACTTTCCAAAGAGCAAAAACTTTCTCTTGTTGAGGTGGGTAAGCCAATATGAACGATCTGCGTTAGTAATTAAAACCTTATTGGATTTATTTCGAAGCGTAGTGGATCCACATTTTAAAATCTTTCAAAATATTATATTAGAAAGACTTAAAAAGATATATAATATTCCAATGAAAGAGATTAACCTATTTTTAAATCTGGAAGTCTTATGTGTGGAAAAAACAAAACAATATAACTTAAATATTGGAGAAAATTGGCATAAGATAATTCGTATGTTAAAATTCTCACCGGATTCCGTTTGGCTTGTTCAGAGGTTATATTATATAAAATATGGAGGAAAAATGTTAGGACCTCTTCCAGACGATTCCTTACCATATCTGAAACAGTTAATATGATGAAACTTTCCTTTATTGAAATCATTAATCCAAAATTCATTTATATACGATAAAGGCAATAAGAATATTATAAAATTATCCAATAAGAAAATAGTATTAATTTAATTTCTTTTAAAGAGGACGCAGATCAATGAAGAAAAAATATTATAGAAATAAAACAGCTGTTATCACGGGTGCGGCGAGCGGAATAGGAAAGGAATTTGCGATTCAATTGACTAATTTAAAAGTGAACTTAATTCTTTCTGATATCAACCTCGCTGGTTTGAAAAATATTGAATCAGAATTAGATTCTTTTGACACTAAAATTATTTTTGTTCAATGTGATGTTACCAAGAAGGAAGATGTTGAAAATTTGGCTGCGATTACTCTAAAAGAAATGAATCAAGTCGATTTTGTTTTTAGCAACGCTGGAGTATATGGAATTGGACCTTTAGAGGAATTTACGCATCAACAATGGGAACATATGATCAACGTGAATATCTGGGGTATGATTTATGTTGTTAGCGCCTTCTTACCAATTATGCTAGAACAAGAAGGAGGACACGTAATAGTTACTAGTTCAATTGCGGGTTCGATGGGGTCGGGAATGGTAACTCCCTATAGCACAACCAAATTTGCCAACTCTGGATTCTGTGAGGCTCTTTATGGGGAATATAAACAGAAAGGATTAAATGTATCAGTTATATGTCCATTTCCCATACACACGCATCTTATTAAAGGCGCAGGATTCTCCTTTTCTTCAGATCTTTTTGAAAAGTATGGTAATAAAATTACTAAAGAAGCAATTGAGGCTGGTAAGAAATATTATTGGGAGGAATTTACGAAAAAAGGAAGTGGCTTTTTAGGTGGGTTTAATGTAGAAAAGTCGGTTAAAAGATTTATCAAAAAGATTTCAAAGAAAAAACTTTACATTTTTGATAGACGATACGGTAGGTTAATACAATATCTAAGGGGATTTTGGCCCAGTTTATACAAATTGCTTTTAAAAATCTCAGGAAAAAGACATAGAAAACTAGTCGAAGCTACTTACGATAAAATAATCGAAAAGTCCGGAATCTGAAAATTAATTCTTTCTTAAAATACATTATCTCCATCTTTTACTTATAGAACGAAAATATGAACTATAGTAATTATAGTAATCTTTTAAGGTATTAGTAATCTTTTTTTTATCAATTAACATAAGTTCGAAATTTAATAAATATGACAATATTACGACCGAATATTCGAATATTAGACGAACTTCATAAGGAAGATATCTTTAACGAAGCCAAAAACATCTTAGAAACCATAGGAGTGTATATTGAGAATTTAGCAGTCAAGGAAATGTTTCGTGAGCAAGATATTCCAAATCAAGGATCAAGATATTTCATTCCCGAAGATGTAGTAAATCAATCTTTAGAAAATATACCCCGAGAAATCATTCTTTACGATAGGGATGGCGAAAAAAGCTTAGAATTAAAAGCGGATAATGCATACTCCAATCCAGGGTCTGCGGCTATGCATATAATAGATGAAAATACCGGAGAAAGGCGACACGCTTTCGAAAATGATTTTATAGGGTTTTCGAAAGTCGTCGAGCAGTTAAAATATATTGAAGCCCAAAGCACTGCTCTCATTTGCGATGATATTCCAATAAAAGCTCAAGACTGGCATAGGTTATACATCTGTCTATCAAACTGCTACAAACCAATTATTACCGGCACTTTTAGAAAAGAAAGCTTTGAGATTATGAAAGAACTTTTATTAGCTTGTAGGTCATCAGAAAGGGATCTTGCTGCTAAACCATTAGCCATCTTTGATGCTGCTCCTTCTCCTCCTTTAAAATGGTCAGATTTGACTAGTCAAGCTATTATCGATTGTGCTAACAATATGATCCCATGTGAATTCGTTTCAATGCCTTTAGCTGGAGCTAATGCACCAATTACATTATTAGGTTCTATTACGCAAATGTGTGCAGAAAACCTAGCGGGTGTAGTAATCTCCCAAATGACCAAAAAAGGAGCACCGTTAATATGGGGGGGATCTCCATCTGCAATGGATATGAAATCAGGATTAGCTCCGATTGGAGCAATAGAATCAGTAATGATTACAATTGGAAATGTTGAAATGGGAAAATATTTAGGATTTCCTACCCACGCTTATCTAGGTGTGAGTGACTCATTACTTCCAGATGTCCAATCGGGATTTGAAGCAGCTATAAGTTTATTGTTAGGAATTCAAGCGGGAGTTAATGTTATTTCGGGTCCAGGCATGCTAGAATCTGAGGTGACTCAGAGTATAGAAAAGCTAATAATTGACAATGATATTGTAGGAATGGCAAAACGATTTATTAGTGGCGTAAAAGATTATCCGAAACCTTATGCAAGTAACATCCTTAAAGATTACAATAAAAGAGAAGAATTGCTATCACATCCAAGTACAATTAAATATTTTAAAGAAGAATTATTCTTCCCGAGCCATATAGTGAAGAGAATGGCGTATAGTAGATGGAAAGATAAAGGTTCAAAATCGACGCGGGCAATTGCTCGGGAGGAAGCTATAAAATTAAAATCAGCTCCATCTAAAAAACCGATTAGCGATGCTCTTCTAAAAGAATTAAAAGAAATCGTATCTGCAAATTTAAATAAAAAAGAATAGAAAAATTAATCGAGAGATGGAGATTTTTAGGCACTTAATTCCATCTTTTTTTGTTCGTGTAATTTGTCAGTTTCAGCTTTAATTTCTTCGTATCGTTCTTTATTAATAGGAAAATGCATCATAGAAATTATTCCGATTACTAAAGCTATAGCTGGAAACAAAAATATTAAGGCTCTTAGTCCAAACACGGTTTCTGCGGTGGCTAATTTAGGGTCAAAAACTGCCCAACCGACGCTATTAAAAACTATCGAAATCGTTAAATACACTGCGATGATATTAAGACGATTGATCAGAGCAAATGTTCCCATATAAGCTCCTTCTCTCCTTACTCCTGTTCTTAATTCGTCGTCATCTATTACAGTTGATGTAGCAATAACCCGAAAGAACATTGCACCTGCTAGTCCTATGCCCACTAAGAAATATGCAATAATTGCTCCAATTATTTCGGTTATGAACATAAATGGAACTAAACATATTATAAACGCTATCATTGCATAAATGAGCCCGTTTTTAATTCCCACCTTTAAGGAAACTTTTCTCCATAGATTTATAAATATCGCCGCTGAAATAAATGCTAATCCTAGTAATATTGATAAAAGAAACGCGCTTTCAATATTTAGCACGAATCTCCCGTAGAGAGGCGTAATCACAGGAAGCATACCAAAGACATAATAGATCGTAAAGTTGGCAACCACATAGGTTCTGAACGCTTTGTTTTTCAACGATAATTTAACCGAATTAAATAAGGATGGAGCTTTATCAGAGTCTTTGGAATATTCTAATCTTTCCTTTATGCCATATTTAACGAAAAGAAAACCGGCGATTAAAATTATAATCGCAAAAAAAATTCCCGCGTATACATAATTAACCGCGTATCGTTTATCTGTATAATTTGGAATAAAGAAACTTGGAGCTAAGAAAGCAAAGAATAGACCGACCACACCAACAATCTGGATAATATTATTCGCTTTCGCCCGGTCCTCCAGATTCTGATACATCTCCGGAAAGAGAGCTGTCTGATTGAGAGAGAACATGGTATAAAAAAGCTCATATAAGAGCGTCATAATTATAAAATAGATAAATATGGTTAACTGTGAGCCTTCTGGAGGTAACCAAAGTAAAACTAATATAATCGCTGTTGGAATTATCCCCATAACGATGTATGGTTTTCTTCTTCCCCATTTTGTTTTGGTTCTATCCGAAAGGCCCCCCATCATTGGATCGTTAAACGCATCCCACAAACTCCATATTATAAAACCTACTGTTATTAAATTTATGTTTAACCCAACGATCGTAAAATAAAATGTAAATATTAAAAATCCAAAAAATTGAGAGGCTACTGTATCGATGAAAAATCCGTTCGAATATGCCAAAATTTCTTTTACTGAATGTTCTTCTTTAACTTTAGGTGCTTCGCTTGTCATTTTCAAAATATTTTTAAGATTATTAAGTATTATTACTTTCTATATTAAAAATAATTAAAAGATTATTGAAATATCTCTCCTAATTTTTAACATTTTATAGTAGCTATCCTATATTTGATTTTTGATCATTTTTTTCCAAATCTATAGAGATTTATTAGGTTTTTAGAGTTTCAAAAAGTGGGGCAAATTCTGAGCCCTTTCTATAAAAAATAGGTGGCTGACCAATAGGAGCGTTTAAACGGCACCAACCTCTTTTATAGCTTTTTTCAGTCCAAATATGAATCCATTCATCGTCAGGTAAATATATATTCCATTGAGACCTTTTTGGTTCAAAAACTGGAGCAACCAACAAGTCTCTTCCGAATAGATATTGGTATTTTAAGTCGTACAATTCTGGGTCGCCTTCATAATGAAGAAAGCAAGCCCTAATTGGAGGAATACCTTCTTTTTGGTATTGATTGGAGAGTTCTGTCAAATACGGTTTTAATTTTACGTGAATGTCGATCATTTTTGCGAAATGTTCGAGTGTTTCTTGGTCTGAATCAAATTGCCAATTCACATCTGGTTTTACTCCTTCGTGAGTCCTCATTGCCATAGTAAAAGCAGCCATCTCTGCCCAGCGCATAAAAATCTCTTTGGTTCTTTTATAAGGTCCCATAGTGATAAAACCGCCTATATCGTAATGATAATAACCTATTCCAGAGAGTCCTAAAGTTATTCCAATCGGAATGTCTGCTGCCATACCGTTTTCCTTAGTCCAGTCAACAATTTGATCTCCTGGCCAGTAAAGCATAATATATTTCGAAGCGTGCGAATATCCAGCTCTGTTAAATATGAGAATTTGATTTAGGAGGTTGTTTTCTTTAAGAACTTCATATACAATTTTCGCCCAATCTATAGCATACTGATTGTGATAAATTTTAGCATCGACACCAGAATACAACACTGCATCAGTGGGTAAATATTCTCCATAATCGTGCATCCAACCTGAAAGCCCCATATCGATCAGGTTCTTCTTCATTAGCTTTTTATACCATTCAACAGCATCGGGGTTGGTTAAATCTATCAATCCCGCATTCAATTCATCCACATCTATTTCATAGGCATTGCCATTTTTTTCTTTCACGCAGTATCCTTTTTCTGCGGCTTCTTTGAATAAATTTCCGTCTAGAGCTAAAAACGGATTCATATATCCTAAAAATTTAATATCCCGATTTTCCAAAGCTTTACAATAAGAAGGAAGCCCGGGGTAAAGGTCTTCGTCGTATTTCCAATTCCAAAACAAATTTTTTCCGAAATTTGTAATTCTATATCCTTGCCAATCTTGACACCACACAGCACTTACTTTCATATTGACTTTCTTAGTTTTTTGAAGTTTTTTCTCAACAACATCTTTTCCTCCTTGAATACCCAGAATAACTCCATTGTAAACCCAATCTGGAAACTCTGGCTGTTTTCCAATATACTTTGTTAGATTACTGACCACTGATAAAATACTTTCATATTTTGCTATCACGATTTTTTCTGGGACATTCCAAATATATAACTCGTGAAAAAGATCTTCTTCAAAATTAAATTCAGAATACGAAGTTGTTTCTATATGGCAAAAGTAATTACTAGAACTTATAAAGCTCGTTTGCGGATAATATGTAGAATAGAGAAATTCCTCAGTCCATAATCTTATCTTTACTCCTCTTAGATTAAGTTTTGAAAAGTGTGCGCCCCCACCATAAATTCTTTCGTCTGGTAAAGCCGAGATCAAAAGCCAGAAACGATTTATGCTTTTATTATTATAAACTTGTGGAAAAATTTCTAATCGACTGTCTATAATCTTAAATGTTATTTCTAATTGAAGATTTGAATTACTAAAAACAATAATAATCCTTTCGGGGGATAGGTCTATAAATTCGAACTTATCAAGTAAAAATTCATTAGGATTATTTTCCCTAATCTTAAAGTGTCCTACTCTGCGACGAAACTTCCCAGTCCCACTTCCGATTTTGAAACAAGGATTGGAATGAGTATAGTGAAAGAAAAGAAGTTTACCGTAAAATATTTTAAATCCTTGATCTATTAACTCTACTTTTAACATTTAAATCCATCGCTTAGTGTTTAATATTATTGAGTAAAATACAATTGATTAAATATCATTCTTTCATAAAGAAAAAATGAGAAGACATAGTAGATTTCGGAAAAACTAATGAAAATGGTTTTGTTTAAAATATTAATATCGGGGAAATTGAATTCTTGCTTAATTTCCGGAAAGTCTCTGAGAATAAGTTTCGAAAAATTGATTAAGATCTACATTACCTCCACTAATAATTACACCTATTCTCTTGTTTTTGATATTCTTGTCGCCGAACATAACTCCCGCAAGAGAAGTCGCTCCCGAAGGTTCAACAACGAGTTTCATCCGTTCCCATAAAAATTTCATAGAATCCAAGATTTCTTGTTCCGAAACGAGAATTATATCATCAACATGTTTTCTTATATAATTCAAAGTTCTCTCGCTTAGATTTGTCAAAAGACCGTCGGATATAGAATTAATCGTTTCGTTTGTTTCTACTTCACCTGATTTGTACGACCTGTACGCGTCATCCACATTTTCTGGCTCAACACCGTAAACTTTAATCTTTGAGTTAAATCCTTTTGCGGCAATCGAAGTTCCACTTAATAGACCTCCCCCACCTACTGGAGCTAAGATCATTTCAAGATCTTTGATTTCGTTTAACAATTCATAGGCTGCAGTTCCTGCTCCCGCAATCACATTATCGTTGTCAAAAGGATGAATCAATGTATAACCGTTTTCATTTATCAACTTATCGGCGGTCTTTTGTCGTGCTTCTATTGTAGGTTCGCAAAAGACTACCGTCGCATTATAAGAGTCTCGCGTGGCATTCACTTTCACTTGAGGAGAAGTTTTGGGCATTACTATTGTAGCGTCAATATTTAACAAGTTTGCTGCAAGTGCAACAGCTTGAGCGTGATTCCCACTAGAATGGGTTATAACTCCCCTTTTTTTTTGTTCATTGGATAATTGTGATATTGCGTTATATGCACCCCGCATTTTAAAAGCTCCGATTCTTTGAAAATTCTCGCATTTTAGGAAAACTTGAGCTTGAGTAATCTCGTTTAAAGTTCGGGATGTCATCACCGGAGTTTTATTCACGGCATCCTTGACTCTTTTATAAGCTCCTTTTACATCTTTGTATTCTACCATTTAATCAACTCAAAATATTATATGATAAAAGTAATTTAAGTTAAGAAATGTTTTTGTTCAAATGTTTTTGATTTGATCGAATAAGTCTGAAAATCCCGACTGTTCTCTATAAAAAATAGGTGGTTGCCCAATTGGAGCGTTAATTTCGTACCAACCTCCTGTATATTTGTTTCCTGACCAGAGATGAATCCAACCATCATCTGGTAAATATACTTTCCAGATTTTCGTTTTAGGTTTTATCACGGGAGCAAATAACAAGTCTCTTCCTATAAGGTATTGGTATTTAATTTGATGCACTTCTTTATCGTTTTCGTAATGTAAAAACAAACCTCTGATTAAAGGATAGCCAAAGGTGACATATTCTTCAGAAATGGTTCGAAAATAAGGCTTTAGGTGCACGTATATCTGGCTCATTCTGGCTAAATGGGTTAGCGATTCATCGTCATGATCGAATTGCCAGTTGAGATCGGGCATGACGCCTTCGTGAGACCTCATTACGGGGGTAAAGGCTTCTAATTCTGTCCATCTTAATAGGAGCTCCTTATCGCGTCTAATGTCTGGAAGAGTGTGAAATCCTCCAATGTCGGAATGAAAATATCCTATGCCACAGAGCCCAACAGATATCGCTGCGGGAATAACTGAAGGTAATCCGTCTCCTTTACCCCAATTGACAAGTTGATCTCCCGCCCATAAAAGTGGAGTATAATTAGATACTTTGGAATAACCAGCTCTAGTGAAAAAGACTATTTCTCCTAATTTACCAGCTTCTTTAATTGCTTCATAGTTTAATTTTGCCCACAATACGGGATATTTATTGTGATAAAGCTCGGGGAACTCACCTGATGAAAGTACAGCGTCGCATGGGAGATATTCTCCGTAATCCGCCATCCAGCCCGCAAGACCGATTTTAATCATATTTTTCGTAATTATTTTTTTTAACCATTCGTAGGTTCTATTATTCGACAAATCTATCATTCGAGTTGGACCGCTATCCGTAGATATATCGTAATCCTTATTATTCTTATCTCTTACGCAATAACCTTCCTTGAGAGCTTCTTTATATAATGTTCCCTCTATCGTCAAGAAAGAATTGATATAACCGAGAAATTTTATTCCTTTTCTTTTTAATTCTTTTATGAATTCAGGAAGATCAGGGTAGATTTTGTTATCGTAAATCCAATCCCAAAATAATCGCTTTCCGGTTTCTTTCATACGTATCCCTTGCCAATCTTGACACCATACACCGCTTACTTTTACACCTTTTTCTCTACAAATATTTACTTTTCGGTCTACCACATCTGGGCCCCCTTGAATGCCTAACCAAACTCCATCGTACACCCAATCTGGTAATTTTGGTTGACGACCTAAATATTCCGATAAATTACTAACGACATTTAAGGTTGAATTAAATTTACCGATAACAATCTTTTCAGGTATCTGCCAGATATAAAAATCGTGAGAAAATTCGTTTGTAAAGTCAAAGACTGCATAACTTGAGGCTTCAAAATGGCAATAATAATTACTCGAAGAGATAAAAGTTGGTTGAGGGAAATAAGTAGTATACCAATCACCTGTTATAGGAGGGGTTCCTCTTCCAATTCCTTGTTCTTCCACCCAAAGAGGTACTTTCTTTCCCCTAAGATTCAACTCTGAGTATTGTTCTCCACACCCATAAATTGCTTCTGAGGGAAATGCTTGAAACGATATCCAAAATCTGTTAATCTCACTGTTTTTGCATTCTGGAATTATTTCCAAGCGAGAATCAATGTTTTTGAAAACTAGCTTCATTTCATAATTAGACGATTTAAACATCATAATCACTTCATCCTCGGTTTGGGAGATAAGTTCAAAATCTTGAAGCGAAACTTTTTTCTTCTGTTTTTCTCTAATCTTGAATTCTCCAAATCTTACTTTATATCGTCCATTACCCCTTCCTATTTTCAAGAAAGGATTCCGATCTGTATGATTAAATAGTAAATAGTCTTTATAATATAATTTGAAACCCTCTATCGTTTTAACATAGCTAATCATTATTTTATTACCTTCCAGTTAAGTAATTTAGCTAAAATCTCAAATTGTTTGATGAAATCGCCATAAACGACCGATATATGGTGGGCAATTCCGTTATCAATAATTTTATCCAATATTTTTCTTATGTGTTGAGGAAATTTCGCTTTCAAGTAGGTTCCCTTTAACTCTTTTTCCATAGGAATTGCCTCACCTGTTTGCAATAAAATTCGATAATCTCCCAAAGCGTAATCTATTCTTAATAAGGAAATATTTCCTGATTTCATGACAAAATCGGCCGTTACTCCTTTTCCGCCCGCAAAATAACTGTCTAAAGATCTAACGCATTTTCCATCCCATAGATTACACGCTGCCACTCCACAATGCCATAAAAGAGCGAAGTCTTCTTCAAAATTCACTTGTGAGAAATCTGCTAAGAAGGGAGCATTCCCCCCTACCGCTCTATGAGCTAACATCGAAAGACTTCCTAATA
>WJKD01000946.1 GCA_014729315.1 Promethearchaeota archaeon
ACTTCAATTGAATTAATAATGAATGTTGCATTTTTTAAAGCTTGTTCCCGATTTGTCGTTGACTCAATTTGAAAGTCTAAATTCTCCTCTTCAATCGCTGCTTTACAAGCCCTATAGGCTAAATCTAGGGCCTCGGCGTCAATATCGTGAAGGCTTATAGTAGATCCCTTGAGTACTTCGCTATTTATTATGCATCCTGCCGCGCCCAATCCAAATTGGAGAGATCCTGCGCCAATTAATACTATTTTTTCGTTCGATACCATATTTTAGAATTTATTGCATGACTTTTTTATTTTTATATTTTAAAGAGGGCTTCTCTGTGATTGAAGCTAATCCTATTAATTTCTTACTAAAGTCTAATTTTCAAGTTTTGGTCTTTTTATCGATCCGAGTTGTTGAGTATTTTCTAAAAAGAGCGTAATACATATAAAAAGCAATAAAATAATGAATCGCTATGCATGGAAATAATCCTAAGAAGAAAAATATGAGTCCATTAAACAATCCTAAGAAAAACGAGAAAATTAAGTAAGTTATAAGGATTTTGTAATTTTTATAAGCAAACCAAGTGTGGAGATGGTATAGAGAAAAAATAACACTGGAAATTAGGATTGCATAATTTATTAAACATAAGTCTAATAAAATACCAAGAACGTAAAATCTAAATATCAGTTCCTCTATTATCATAGTTAGAGGAAACCATAGCCATAAAGTAATGTCGTCGTTCTTATTTATGAGGGTAGCTATCAATTCGTGATTTTTTATGTTCTCAAGGTTGGAGATATTAAATAAATATCTTACAATTAAAAAGGCTGAAAAGAATAGCAAACTTGTGCCTATAATCAACAAAAAGATAATATATAGGTTAAAATATCTAAAAAAAAAGTATTCTACATTATAACCAAACCCAATAGGAATAACTAATCCGATAAAAACAAGAAGTCTGATTATGTTCTTAAATTTTATATTCATTAATCATTAAGGATAATTATATTATTGTTTTAGATTAACATCGCACATTATTAATAATTTAATGAAAATGAAAGGTAGAAGATATGGATATTGATGAAATAGAAGAAAAAATAAGAAAATATCGTCCTTTAAATGAGACAATATCAAAAGCTTGCTCTGTAGGCAGATACTTAATAGATACGTATTTCAGCGAAGTACCTTATTCTAAGAAGCGAAAAAGGTGGGAAATAGAATTTTTCTATAATAATATCGAATTTATCACCCGAAAATGGGTAATGGAGATTATCTGGGAATTGGAAACGCATAAAGGATTGAATTTTAACGAGTTAAAAAGAAACATCAAAAAAATCTCTGCTCGAGCTTTGTCTGATCGGTTAAAAGAGTTAGAAGAATCCGACATCATCTCTCGCACCGTGCAGGATACCCGTCCGCCTACAGTTCTTTACCAATTAAGCGAAAAAGGAAAGGGCTTTATTGAATTAATGATCGTTGTAATTCTTTTTTTGAAAAATATGTATTAGATATTCTTTATTCTACAAGAATTACACACTATGCTAATAATCACAAAGATATTTTATAATTATTAAAGTTGAGCTCTGGTTTCTATAGAAATCTCTTTTGGAAAGATTTCGGGAGATAGTGCCCTTACTCCACCATTATTGTAATCTTTAACCCATCTTTCGATCATAAATTCTGGTTTTTTTAAAAATCCTGCTACGGCAGCACAATTCTTAAAAATATGCATTAAAAAAAGCGCGTGATATTTTTCTTTTAATCCTTTGTCTTTTTCATTTTTAAACAATTCAATTAATTCCTCGTAACTTGGTGAGCTTCTCTGAATAATCACTTTATGCATAATATCCAAATCTTATTCAAATAATATATTTTAGAGTATTATTTAGGTGATACATTCCATCAAGCCTGTTTTTATTTAATAACATCTATCAACCTTAAGGTCAAATATTAAAGGACTTTCTCAGATATTATCGATAGTGAAAAAATTTTTACTATCTAAACTGCACTTCACTGACAGATATAAATATAGGAACTTATTTATCATAAATTAAAATAAATTTCTAAATAAAAGGAAATAGTGGAAAAAGTGACTGAAATATATCAAAAACTTAAAGATATTGTATCGAAAAAATTTATTTCCAATAATCCGATTGTTAGACATGCATATTCGAGAAATGTTGATCCTGTGCTCCATGGCGTACCTGAAATCGTTATACGTCCTAAAGATGCTAAGGAAATCTCTGAGGTTATTAAAATTGCTAATGATAACAATGTAACCGTGATCCCTCGAGGAGGAGGAGATTGTGAATTCGGAGGAAGTAAACCCGTTGGAAACGAAGGAATTGTTCTTGATATGAAAAGAATGAATAATATCATCGAGTTAGACGAGGATAATTTAATTGTAACCGCAGAAGCTGGCATTTCGTGGGGTAAGCTAAACGAGTATCTTTGCCATTACGGACTTTACACGGGTTGCATGGGACCTGGTTCGGGAATGACTGCGTCCATAGGCGGGGGGATCTCCCATCATTCTGTAGGTGGTGGGGGATGTGCTAAATATGGTGCATGTACGAATCAATTAGTTGGATTACAAGTGGTTTTACCTACGGGAGAAATTATTGAAACGGGCTCCAGGTCGAATAAGTATGCGGAGCGTCATTTCAATAGATTTGGCGGTGGTCCCGATCTCATGGGACTCTTTTGTGGAGATAACGGTATTCTTGGCGTAAAAACTCAAGTTTCTTTGCAAGTCTTCCCCAGACCGCCTTATGCCGAATATAAAACGTATAATCTGCCCAGGAAAGGTCGACAAGTATCTTCTCAGATATTTACCGATATTAGAAAAAAAGGGATTGATGTATACGACGCAATGTATATCTACGACATTATTATAAGAGTAGGTTGCGAAAATGGAATGTTTCCTCTATGGGAAGATATGAAAAGAAAGCGGGGTGTGATGTTCTATACTATAGAGGCAAATTCTGAAGCTGAACTTGACGAAAAAGTGAAACAATTAGACTCAATCTTTTTAGAGCACAAATGCGAACCTTTTGGTCACGAGATTGAGGACGGTAATATAGCAAAATGGCATTACGTTGAGCAAGGCCACTGGCAGTTTTATCACAATCTTTGGGGGATGATGCCTGGGTTAGAACCATTAACTGCAGAATGCTTCACACCTATTATGACTTATCCGAAAGTTTTAGATGATATAGATCAATGGGATATGGAACATAACGATGACATGAAAGTCTTCGTCGATGTAACGGGCCAAAGACCCATATCAGGAAGTGGACCGATCCTTTTAATAGATGGTTGTAATGTAGAACTGACATGCGGATTTACAAGTTTTGGAAGTTATTATGACGGTGAATTGCACGAAGAATTCGACGAGGCGAATTTGCGATTGTGGAAATCGTTTCTCGAACGAGTAGCAAAATGGGGCGTTCAATGGTACATGATGGGAGAATTTGCGTCCAGATTCATGGTTGATTTTGATGTATATGTTCCAGAATATTACAATCTGATGAAGGATGTAAAAGATAAGCTCGATCCAAAGCATATTCTAAGCAGAGGAAAGTTTAATTTCAGAGGTGAGGACAAATAATGAGCGAATTAGAAAATTTAAAAGAAGAATGGAAAGCAGTAATGAGTTGTATGGGATGCGGCGATTGTGGCTACGCCATTAGACCTGCTGTGGGACGCTATTTAACCTGTCCAGTCAAGGAATCCAAGGACGAGGAAGGATTTGAGATTAGTTTCTCTAGGGGTAGAATGAATGTGTTAAAAAGTGTTTTGGAAGGCAAACTTCCTCTAAGTAAAGAGTTAGCGGAATTTGCGTACCAGTGTACAGAATGTGGCAACTGCACAGAAGTTTGTCACGAGACTCAGAACCCTAATCTGGTCTTAAATACATCTAAGTGGGTGGATCACGTAAAAGTTTGGGACGCGCTGAGAAGAGATTTGGTGAAGGCGGGCTTCGCCCCTTTAGATAGGCATAAGGATTTAGTTGATTATATGAACAAAGAGGATATGAAAAACCCATACGGCGAATCAAAATCCAAGAAGTACGAATGGGCCAAGAGCTTTTCAAATATCAAGGATAAAGGCGAATTTGCAATATTTGCCGGATGTACTATGCCATTACGACAAGTTGATACGCTAAAAAACATGATAAAAATATTCGAAGCAGCAGGACAATATATTGCTTTATCTCGCAACGAATGGTGCTGCGGCTCGGTTGCAATGAGAATTGGAGATTATGATGCAGTCCAAGAAGAAGTGAGACACAATATTGAGCTTTTTAAAGAGATGGGAGCAAAAAAGGTGTTTTCTCCGTGTGCAGGTTGTTATCGTACTTTAAAAAAGGATTATCCTGAAATAATGGGAGAAGAATTACCGTTTGAAGTAAAACATATTACTGAAATTCTTGTAGAGATGATAAACAATAATAAGATCCCGTTTAAAACGCCAGAATCTTCTTCGAAAGTAACTTATCACGACCCCTGCCATTTAGGAAGACACATGAATTTGTACGAAATACCCAGAGAAGTTCTTAAAAAAATTCCGGGCGTGGAATTGATTGAGATGAGAAGAAACCGAAAAAACGCGTGGTGTTGTGGAGCTGGGGGAGGGGTAAAAAGTCAATTCCCCGATTTAGCGGTCGAGATCTCCAAAGATCGCATAGAAGAAGCGATAGAATCGGGTGCGGATGTTCTTACAACGAGTTGTCCCTTTTGCATTAGCAACTTTTACAATGCTTACGATGAGATGGATGCGGAAATTAAAGGAAAGATACAAGTGATTGATATCATCGATCTTATCGCTTCAAAAATATAAAAATCTTTTTTCTTCTTTTTTTTGACTAATAAACTTACATATGCTCATTTACTCTGATTTAAGTCATTCTATAATGTTCTTTTGGTAAATATTTTTTTATATGAAATGAACTAAATTAATTTAGAAAGAACTAATAAATTTAAACCTAATAGAATCTCTGAGTTTGATTACCTTTATGCACGAGGATGATAAAATCTTTTTGATTGTTCACGGAATTTTTTCTCTTGTTTGCATGTTGATTCTTTTTCTTCCTTTAAACATAAAAATTGGTATAAAATTATTTATTCTAGTTCTTATCTACAACATTATCATCCCTATTGTCGGAGTTTGGAAAAAGGATCGGAACTGGCTCAATATTTGGTTATTTTCCTTCATTTTAAGCTTATTTCAGATATGGCCCGATTGGTTTTTGTCGGCACAATTAAATATACTTATATTTCCTGAAGATGGGCTTTTTAAAATCGGGACTGTGTCTGGCTATATGCTTTTCCTGTGGGCAATACCTTTTTTTATAATACTGTATGTTGGAAAAAGAATCGAAACGGATTATTCTGAAAGAATTGTCTATTCTTGTGTTGCTCTCTTATCTTTGTTAATTTTTGGAACTTCTGAAATGACAATTTGGACAATTGGATCATGGTATGCTCAAAATGTATTCACAATTGGACACATTGCTGTATATATAATCGTACCTGAGATTCTTCTTGGACTTTCTACTAATTATTTCTACAAAACAATTGAAAAGAAATCCCATTACTACAAAATAATAGCAGCATTTTTCGTTATGCTCATATATCTTGGGAGCGCTGTGTTTTTCTTTTTTCTAATCGAGAAAATAGTTTTCTAAAAATGATTTATTCTTAAAAGTCAAATCTTTTTAAACTCCTAGTTTATTAATATGGTGATAGATTATTCACCTATCAAAAGTATATCAAAAATTAAATTAAAATAATCTTTTCTATTAACATAAAGTCCACTAAGATAAAATCTTTAAAAACTATACTAATAAGAGAGTTTATTTAGGATTTTTTAACTTAAAAATCTACAGATTATGCTGTAGTATTAATCTCTAAAGATCTTGCGGTGAATAAAAAAGTTGTTAGAAGAACCTCTTATTGACCTCGGTATTGCTGTATATTCGGTTATGATAGTTTTTTTATTCATCTTTATGTATCGACGAGGCGGAATACTATTTTCGTGGGTTTTAATTACAGTTGCTAATGCCTTCGCTAATTTGTTATTTTATTTTCGACACTACGATCCGATCTTCCGGATAATCGGCAATATTTTTTATTTCCTCGCAGCTTTAATCTTAAGTTATTCGGTTATAGGCATGTACTACAAAACATTTCTAAAACCAAAACGCAATTCTAATGATTTCAATGCTCGGTCAAAAATTCCTATTATTCTGATCGTTTTCACCTTCAGCTTAATAAATATAATTCAAATTTCTCTCTGTGTTTTTCTAGTCGTAATTGGCGGCTTACTTTTTAAGGTATACCTGGAGAAAAGATTGATTACACACATCTTTATGTTATTGGCTGTTATAAATGGATTTTTAACTCTCTTCATTTCTATTCTTCATAACAGTGAAGTTGAGGGCGCCTGGGAACTGGCATACTTCGTTAAGATTATTTATGTTACTTCTTTTCTCGCCACTGGATTATCTGCACCGATGGAAAATAGAATAAAAGTATCCGAAAAAAGATATTTCGAAGCTTTTAATCGCGCCGAATTCTATAAAGACTTATTTGCTCATGATATTAGCAACATCCTACAGAATATACAATCTTCCATTGATTTAATCCCTTTTTATCTCAAAGATTCGAAGAAGTTGGAAAAAATTGAAAAGTTTTTATCAATCGCTAATGAACAAGTTAAAAGAGGTGCGTTGCTAAACCTAAATGTTAGAAGACTTTCTGAGCTTGAAAATAGTGGGACTTCTCTTAACAAAATTAATGTTATTGGGATTTTGCGTGAAGCAGTAGACTATATTAAATCAAGTTCTGCCGAAAAATCACTTCGAATTACGTTAAATAACGAGATTGAAGAATTTATTATTAAAGCTAACGGACTTCTTCGCGATCTCTTTGAAAATTTGATGAATAATTCAATAAGACATAATAAAAACCAAATCGTGGAAATAATTATCAACGTTTCAAAAGTAAATCGCGAAGGCCTACATTATGTAAGAATCGAATTCATTGATAATGGCGTGGGAATTCGGGAAGAACTTAAGAGCTCTATTTTTCAAAGGTTGTATTGTAATAACAGAGGCCAAGAAGGAACTGGTTTAGGCTTATGCTTGGTCCAAGAAATTGTTAAAAACTATAACGGTAAGATTTGGGTTGAGGATAGAATTCCCGGTGATTACAAACAAGGGAGTAATTTTGTTTTATTATTACCTGAAGCGGGTAACTGAACGAATATTATTTATTCAGTTTTATAAGAAAAAGCTCAATTTATTTTAAACTGGTTTAACGAATATAAAAGTAAAGATTATTAGATTTGATAGATAAATAACGATTATGGGAGATTTTGAAAAATACCTCCAATCTTCTGAATTCTTTGATTTCCATAAAAGAAGAGTTAAAACCAAGGCTCTAGAAATTACGGATGGATGTCAGAAAGAAGAAGAAAAAGCGATTAAATTGTTCTATTGGGTGAGAGACAATATAAAATATAATATGTCCTTATTTATTCCCAAGATTAAGAACAATTTTATTGCGAGCAAAGTTATCCGCAAGAAAGAAGGATTTTGCGTGTCTAAAAGTGTGGTATTATCTTCTCTTGCCCGGGCAGTAGGAATTCCCGCTCGAATCCACTTAGTTGATTTGATTAATCACCTCGTCTCTCAGAAAGTAATAGATTTTATGGGGACCAATGTAATGTATTACCACGGATTCAGTGAATTATATATTAATAATAAATGGGTTAAATTGACGCCTTCTTTTGATCGGGAGACTGCAATTCGAGGAGGATTTTTACCGATGTGTGAATTTGACGGAAAGAATGATTCCGTTTTTCCTCCCTTCGATCATAATGGTAATCAATTTGGAGAATATATAAAAGATAGGGATGTTCATGCAGAACTACCGCTTGATGAGATTGATAAAGTTTTTGAAGAACAATATGAAATTTATCGTCGATATCTTAGCGGATTTCAAAAGACGACCGAACACAATAATCTAATTTAGTTTGCTGATTTTAAATATTCAATTAGAAAGAATGAAAAGTATTTTCAATAATAATGGTAGACGAAAAAGAATATCTAGAATCGACCGAATTTCTTGATTTTCATAGAAAAAGAGTCAAAAATCTGGCATTGGAAATTGTAAGGGATACAGATTCCGATAAAGAAAAAGCTATTGCTTTATTTTATTGGGTGCGAGATCAAATAAAATATAACATGTATACATACTATCCAAAAATAAGAGCAAATCTTAAAGCATCGGTAACTTTAAGAAGGGGAACAGGTTTTTGCATGTCTAAAGCAGTATTACTTTCTGCGTTGGCTCGCGCTGTCAGCATTCCCGCCCGAATTCGAATGGTCGATATAAGAAACAATAAAATTTCTCGAAAAGTAATTGATATGCTCGGTACAAATATATTTTATTGCCACGGCATTAGTGAGCTAAAATTACACAACAATTGGGTAAAACTCACCCCTGTTTTCGACAAGGAAACTGCACTTAAAGCAGGATTTATCCCCCTAATAGAATTTGATGGAGAACACAACGCGCTATTTTCAAAATATGATGAAGAAGGAAACTTGTTTGTCGAGTATGTGAAGGATTATGGAAGTTTTGCCGATGTCCCAATTGATAAAATAGACAAGATTTTCGAAGAGCATTACGAGAAATGGTATTCAAATCCCGATCTCGCTTTTTAATTATTTAGATTGATATAATTAGTAGGAAAGTAAAATTCTAATATAGCAGTTTAATTTTTCTAAGACTTCATCCTTCAAGTAAGTAAAAAGATACTAAAAAGATTAAACTTTTTCACATATATGGAATTGGACAGATATCTGCAATCTTCTTACTTTTTTGATTTTCATAAGAAAAAAGTCAACCAGAAAGCTTTAGAAATAACTGAAGGATTAGAGCACCATAAAGAAAAAGCTATTGCTTTATTTTATTGGGTGCGAGATCAAATAAAATACAAACAAGGAAGTTTTTATCTTACAAAAAGCACATTTAAAGCGAGTAATAATATTCGGAGAGGATACGGATTTTGCGTCTCAAAGGCTGTTTTACTATCCACACTGGCAAGAGCAGTAGGAATACCCGCTCGAATCCATTTAGCTGACATTATAAATCACAAAATTCCTCAAAAAATCGTCGATTATATGAGCACTAATATTTTCTACATCCACGGATACAGTGAATTATTCTTAGGTGGAAAATGGATTAAAGTGACACCCGCTTTTGACAAGAAGACTACAGAACGAGGAGATTATGTTCTTGTAGATTTTGACGGGGAACATGATGCGTTGTTTTCTGAATATGACGATAAAGGAAATAGATTTGTTGAATATCTTAGAGATCGGGGAACTTACGAAGATGTTCCATACGACGAAATATGCGAAGTTATTATGGATAAATATAAAAATATGCTCCAAAAAGCATTTAAATCTTAATTATGAAGATAAGCTTGATTCTAGTTCGAAAACCACTTTTCATTTAATCTCAAATCCCTTAAATGAATCTTATACTTCCCTAATTTCCCTCCGTAATTTCCAGCTGATATTTTTATTAAGCCTTCCATTTCAATTATTCCCCTGATTACTTCCTTCATGGTATTTTTAACTGTTTCAATGTCAAGAGCGTTAAAAATTATTTCGGGTATAGATTTTACTCTCTCTGGAACTTTAAATTCGGAGGACGGGAGAGTTTCTCTGAGAGTTGGACAAAATGGGTGATTAGTAGATGGCCCTATTTCAGGAAATTTGGTTTCTGGTTTTGAACCTGCAGAACATACATCAAAAGTGGTGCAAACATTATCGATCGTGTTTATGATTTGAACTGCTTCTCTTCCAATCTCTATTCCAGATTCCACGCTGTCGCAAAATAGCCATAAATTTCCTCCCATTATTCCTTTTGCATATTTTATTCTTTCTTCAATAAGAAAATCGTGTCCCATCATTATAGGAACAGAAATTAACTCTCTATCATATTTCTTTATAACCTTTTCATATCCATCCCCGCAATGTCCAACATTATTCATTAAATTAAAATGAGTATCGACATCGTGGGGATATGCATCAAAAACCGAAGTTGTAGGAACAACTAATATACCTTGTCGTAATCTCCTTCCAAGCTGTTCGTAAAACTTTTCTTTAGCTTTAGAATTAGTCCCCGTGACCCAAAGTTGAACTATTGCTCCAATCCTATTATCTATGCTTTCTTCTTTAGATAACCACTTCACAATACCTCCTTCCGCGTCGCCAAATACAGTAGAAGGTAACGCAGTGAAAGAATTCACGGCTCTAGTTAAGAACAACTCGTCTTGAGCGGTTACCATGAGTTGAACAACGAGCCCCTCAAACGCTTCGCAAAAAGTATCTTCTATTATCGCCATTTTACTCCCTCATTCTATCAAAAAGTATAATTTTTAGATAATACCTAGATTAACTTGCTTTAAAAAATAAAATCAATAATCTATTAACTCTCAACCTAAATTGCTATTAAATTTTTCGTTAAAAAATATATTAAGATCAAATGCATTTTATGATCTGCGCACTACAGATGACGGCGAGAGGTTGCCCTTACGCCGACACATTTACGGGTTTGCCCGTCCAACCAAATCGTTTTCGGGGTTTGTAACAGCCAGTTTTTGTTGTTGCGGAGGGGGGAGAAATAATCGATTTCAGGTCGCAAAGAATTTCCGACGTTTCGCGGTGCTCTGCCCATTTTTAAACGTTCTCTCTCGTTTTTCACGACCGCAGCGTTATACGATTTCGCATGCGGGAGGTATTTCCGGATCATGTTAAACGCAGCGTTCGCGTCGGAATGCATGTATTTTTTCTCTCCGTCGATGCGAAATTCGATTAGCCCGCGGGCGCTGTAAGGGTTGCCGTTTTTGCCCCTCATCGCGGGACCGCGCACGCTCTGACGCTCCGCCCCTTTTTGAAGAGGTTCCTCCAAATACGCGGATGCGACGGACGTGTAATGTTCAGAAGTCGTCCACAATGTGATACCGTATTTTTTACACAAGTATTTGAGGCGATTCAGAAGCTCGGCTACGGGATGCAGTCCCCAGTATTGGTTGAATTTGCGGGCGAGATTGGATTTTTTCCACCCCTTATTGTAGCCGAATATGACAACGCCCACCTCGTGTGCGATACAATAATTAATTAAATTTCGGGCGATTTTATTGATGTGGTCGCGTACGCGACGCGCCCGTTTAGTCCTGACGTAATACGCTTTTCGAAAATAAGCGTTATTCCACGTCTGGAGCAACGCGAGTCGGACGTCCTCCGAACGTTTTGACCGCAGTCCCCGCAGTAATTTTTCCAAAAACTCGATGACCCGTAATTTTTGTTGCACGTGATAGTCCAGACAATACAAA
>WJKD01000947.1 GCA_014729315.1 Promethearchaeota archaeon
ATATGGTTTTCTCTTCTTTTCTAACATAATTACTATAGCTAATAAAAATACCAATCTTTTTTCAGGTATATCTTCGATAAGATCTACGGGAACAAAAAAAAAAGAGTCTTGATTTGCTTGTCTAATGCATTCTGTGGTTATCTCTTTTAAACCTTGACCTTCTGCTATCTTTCCCGCCTTCCAAAGTAAATTTAAACCAAATCTAATGTCGCCCTTGCCATAAACGACTTCTGAAACAACTTCAATTAGTTCATTAGAAATTACATTATGTTTAAAACTCAATCCCGCTCTGTATTTCAAGATATCAAAAATTTGGGTTTTGTCGTAATTATTAAATTTGATAATATTTCTTTGTAACGTACTCAAAGTACTTTGATCCAGATTATTAAGACAAGATACATCTCTTACTACACCTATGATGGATAACCTCTGTGGGTTTTTAAGAGAATCGTCATTTATTCTCGTAAGATAATATAGTAAATCTTCGTCCTTTTCAATAATATAATTTAATTCATCCAAAACGACCAACAGATGAGTGTCCTGACCATTAATAAGGTCGATTAAAATATCTAGAAGGTCTTGAAGCGAATATCCTCTTTTAGGAACGCTTTTATCTATCGCTCTAACGATCATTACTAAAGTTTTGTAACTCGTTCTTTGTTTCCTGCAATTAACATGAATATATTTTAGATTCGTGTTCTTGCTCTTCATTGCTTTTCGAAGTAGTTCACCAAAATATTTTAATGTGACTGTTTTACCAATTCCGGTTTTACCAGTAATTAAAATCTTTCTAGAGATTGAATTCGGTCTTTTTAGAAGAATTACAAATAAATGAGATAATATTTTTAATTCTTTTTCTCGATGAGGTAATTTTTCTGGAATATAATTCATATCTAATTTTGATTCGTCGGTAAAAATGGTGTTCTTTTCTAAAAGCGAATCGAATATGTTCATAATCTAAGCATTTAATCCGTGTTTGTATTAATTATTTGAAAAATTTACACCATATAAAAAAATACAGAGTTCTAATTTTCTATCATATCTATTTGTCATAACGGTATTTTTCAAAATTTTCTTGTTCCATAATGTTATCGTCTTTTCCTTCATATTAAATGAAAAAGTTTTTTGGATAAATAGGAAAATTTGTCGGATTTTACCAACGAATACTTAAGAATGAGTTCATTTTTTTCAAGATTTTTTAATATCTAAAAGAAATATTTGCTATGTTTCTTTCGTTTTTTTTTTTTATAGTTGAAAGAGAAATTAAACCTAAAGCGATTATAGCTATAACGACCACGCTCGAAATAATAGGAAATTCTTTAATATTTTCTTTAACATTAGAATTATCTTGAGATTCAGATAAACCAAAAAATTCGTTGGAATTCACAAATAAATAATATGTAGTTAGATTCGTATTATCAAAAAAGAAATTATTTTGAAAACTAAATTTCAATTTATATACTCCAGTATTTAGCTCTACATTATCAGTTAGGTTAATTTTTAAACCCCCATTTAAATCAGTGGTAAAACTCTCCGAAAAGATAATACCATCTCCTCGACATAAATCAAAGACGATGACAAAAGAACTTAGGTTTTCATAACAATCGAAAGTGTCGTTATAATAACTAAAATATGCGTTAAGCTTGATAATCTCTTCTGAAGTCACATATTGCTTAAAATTGAACAATTCGCAAGTAATGTTCCTCTTTACAGTTTTAATTGTTTTGTCCGCTATGAATTTTTGTAACCCTCCGGATGGTAATGTTTCATAATAATAATATAATTTAATATAAAAATAATTAGTGCTATTCTTAAAGGAAGATTGTAAATCCTGAATCAGTACTATCCAGTTCATTTCTTTTAGCCCCTTTTCTGGATACCAAGGAGTTCCCCATACAACATTATTAGTAATATTAAGGATTTCCACCTTAACCGCTGCTATTTCGACCATCTCATCATAAAAAAGCTCCCAAGACGCAGTTATGTTTATTGTTTGGTCGTTAAAGTAAATATCTTTATCGGTGTTGAAATAATTAAGTTCATAATATGGATAGGCCAGTCCTGTAGGAATTCTTTTAAGCAATCCAAGAGAAAATATTGCCATTGGGATCAAAATTAACAGAATAGTATGCTTATACTTCACGCATTATTTTTGGATTTTAACTATAAAAACTCCATACTATCAATAATCTTAAAATTTAAATTAAATTTTAAATAGATCTTATTTAGTAAAATACTTAAAATCATCATAATCGTAGAAAAATAACGACATTGATAGATAGGATTTAAAACATTAATAATTTAAACTGAAAAATTTATGAGCTAAATTTAAATTTAAAATTAATAATTCTGCTAGCTGAGCATAATGGGAAAAGTGAGAACCGTTTTGATAAAAAATATTTCTAAAGAATTAATACAAAAGTATCCAAATGTATTTACGAAAGATTTTCAAGAAAATAAAAGATTATTAGACAAATACGCAGAGATTGATTCAAAACATCTAAGAAACAGAATTTCTGGTTATATCGTTAATCTCATGAAGATTAAGGAAAACGAATAGTATTTTTTTTGAATAATTGAGTCAATCTAGAAACAATTATAACCAAAAACAATATAAGTGATTTTAATTAAAGAAGATGCAGCAAAAATGGCAGATCTCTTAAGATCTGGCTATACGATGTTAAATCTGGCGTGCCCGGCTTGTAATAATCCTCTTTTTAGAGATACTAATAACAAAATCTATTGTCCGATATGTAATAAACAAGTTATTGTTAAAAAAGAAGGCGAAAGTGGTACTAAGCCAGAAAAAAAAGAAAATAAAGTAAGAAACTCTGATGAGGATAAAATTCAACAAGAAGAAATGATTTTAGCTTATTCAGATTCCTTTAAAAAGATATTAAATAAAAAATTAGCTTATCTATACAGAAAACTCGAAAAAGAAACTCATTTAGATACTATTGAAAAATATTTAAAGTTAATTAAAGAGATTTATAATCTTTTAAATATTTAAAGTGCTTCTGCCGGGATTTGAACCCGGGTCGCGAGGGTGAGAGCCTCGCATGCTTAATCCTTCATATTTTATGGATAAAAAGTTTGACCGAACTACACTACAGAAGCTAATTATCTACTC
>WJKD01000948.1 GCA_014729315.1 Promethearchaeota archaeon
AATGAATTATTTCGTCTCTTAAATTAAATTTAAAAATCGATAAATCAACAAAACTTTCTATGGGCGTAATTAAAAACTTTTTTGCATCGTCATGATTTATTGGACCGAGATAGCATTCTCTATATTGATTCAAGGGTGATGATTCTTTATGTCCAATTCGTTCGAGCCAATTAAAAGAACCAGCACATATAAAAACAAGGTTGTCAAAATGAATACAAGCCATTCTTAATTTCTTAGTAATTGAATCAGAATCAATGAAATTATCCGTACCTAATTCCTCCATTTCATCAAATAAAATGACAAAATGTTTATTGATTTTCCTACAATTATCTGAAACATGTTGCAAAATATGTTCGAATCTAGTATTATTATCTATGGGTGTTTGAATGTTAAAATTGAGTTGATTTTCATTTAGTTTATTCAATTGAGCCATTATTCTACTATTAATTTCTGATTCAGAATACGTCCCTTGTAAATCGACATATATTGAAATGAAATTCGCTAAATCTTTTTTCCATAATAGTAAATACTTCTGGAAATTTTTATCAATTAATTCACTTTCGTATCTAGTAATTAGTCCATTTATAACATCGTTAAGCATCAACTGAAGCAATGTCTTGCCGATTTTACGTTCTCCAAAAATGGCGATGTGGTCTCCGGTCGTTATCCATGTTATTAATTGATTAAATTGTTGTGTACGACCACAAAAATTTTCTTTAGACTGAGATGCTTGAAAAACATATTTAATTTTTTTCATGGGAAAGCATTTCCTCTAATAGCTTTCTTGTCCACTCTTCGTATAATTTTGCAGTAAATTTTATTTTAGCACCATTAATATCAATCAAATATCGACTTTTTAATTTTTGTTGTATATAAGATGGAATATTAGAAATTGAATTTTGTCTAAAAATTTTTTCGAGGGCTGATTTTTCAGTTGGATAAAGTCGATCCCAATATCCGCGCTTAAAATGAATTTTATTTTCGGAAAGAACCTCATTAACAGATTTTAATATGTGTATTTCACGGATTATTTTATGATGATTCCTTCTAGCCAAATTAAATGCATTGAAACAAATTTTCTGGCAATAAAATGGATGTCCACCAGACCATATTTTTATCATATCTACAGCATTATCATCATAACTAAAGTTATAATAATCTGCTGGTTTTCTGATTAAAAATTCAATATCTTCTTCTGATAATGGAGGTAGATATTTGATGATAAATACATTTTCTAATGGTGATGGCTCTGAAGTAGTTTGAAGTATATTTGTATTCGAGACATAATCCATAAAGTTCGAGGAACAAGTAATGACGATCCGAAATTCTTTATTTAAATGAACAATAGCGGAGCGTAGGTTTCCTTGGAATGTTTTATTTATTTCTCGTATTCTATCACCTTCATCCAAAAGCACAACGAGCTTGAAATCTGGATTAAAATTCTTCGAATCCTCAATAATTTTAGCTAATACCTGTGGAAAATCAGAGGCGTATTTTACACCATAATCTGAGTCATTTTTAGTTAATATTTCTTTTATTGTTAATGTTTTTTTTATTTCGGATAAGATTTTGTTTAAATGATATTTAGCAGAACGGTTATTTTCATCTCGAATTTCTATGTATATCGGCACTATAGGAGAATTTAGTCGATTTCTAATCTGATAAAGCAAACTTGTTTTACCCGAACGTTGCTCGCCGACTATCATGACAGGTGAACCCTTTTCTCGAATGACTTCATTTAAAATGAAATCCATCTCAGTTTTCCGCCCATAAAAATCAGTGGGATTTTGAATACATGGTCCACAAATATAAGGATTGTCTTCAACGACTTCTACATAAAGTGGAGGCTGTCGTAATATATTATTGATCTTGTAGTTTATCGCTATTTGTTTTTGATATTTCGGAGTTATGTCAAAGCTAACGTTAATAATCTTATTTGGCTTTAATGATGAAATTGGTATTGCTTTAGAATTACGAATTTCATATTCAGCAGATTCTTCTGATAACTCGAATTTAATATTCTTTATTGTTTGATCACTTATGTTTTTTAACTGTACTGAAAGCTGATTAGATTTGTTTAAAAACATCCCTCCTCCTGAAACCATTGCAACTTCAATTTTGCGTTGCTCATGCCTCGTTTTTAAGGATTTATATTCTGAGGTTTCTAATTCTTTTTCAGATAAATGATCTATGAGTACACTTTCTAAAAAATTTGAAATTTCATTGTCTTCAATATGGTAATTATGTAATGTAAATAATATTTTTGATGGTATAACTGAAAACAAACTGTTTGCAGCTTTGTCCACTTTTATCAAATGTACTTTTGATAGCAATGAATCTCCAATTTCATCTGAAAACCTTATTAAGCTTGAATATAATATAGAT
>WJKD01000949.1 GCA_014729315.1 Promethearchaeota archaeon
AATGTCGGCGATTTACAGAAATTAAGGGAAAGAATCAGCGAATTACAAATCGAGTTGGAATACAAAGATAACGAGTTAAGAAGATATTATGATAGAATTGAAGAATTAGAAGACACAATTATGAAATTAGAAATTTTGATACCTGAAGAAGGAGAATCTGACGAACAGAAACAAAATAAAAGAGAAGAGATGCTAAAACTCAAATTAGAAGACAAAGATAAAGAAATAAGAGATTTGAAGAATCGAATGGGCTTTTTACGAAAAGAAAAAATACAGCTTCAGCAAAAATGCGAAAGCTTAAGTAAAGACAACTCGAATAGTTCTTCTATTATAATTGAGGAAAAGAAAGAACCTTTTGAAACATTGGTAAACGAGCTTCAAGATAAAATAAACAAGCAACAAATTTTAATAAAGAAACTGAAATCTGAACGGAATAAAGAGGAGATTAATCAATTAAAGGAAGAGATTATACAATTAAAAGAAAAATTGGATGCAGCGGAGAATCTAAATTTAAAACTCCAAAGAAATTCAACATCTATTTCAAAAAAAAAGTATAAAAAACTTCAAAAAGAGCTTAAAAAAACAAACAAAAAAAATTCTAAATTGAAAAAAAAGCTGAATCTGTATAAAAATAAAAACTCGGTGGGAAACAATGCAATTGATAGGGTTGATATTGATGAATTATACCTTCAGATTGATTCGTTAAAAAATAACTTAGCTTCAAAAGAAAACGAAATAAACGATTTAAATAAGAAAATATCAATATTGAAAGAAGAGAACACTCGAATTACAAAAAATTCAGCTATATCACCTTCTAATATAACCTCTTTTTCCACATTAACCGAAGAACTACAAAATAAACTCAATAAATCCAAATTAAGAATCGAGTCGCTTGAAAATCAGTTAAACCTATATAAAACATCTAAAATAGAAAAAAACGATAGAATTAGTGAAGTTAAAAACAGAGAGAAAGAGAAGATAGAAGACCAACCTCGTGAATCAATGGCTGAATTGAATGTAAGTTCACTCAGTAATCAAAGTGCATTAAATGAAGACGCTCAAGAGGATAGGGATAATATCTTACTACGAATTAGAGAGCTTGAAACCTTAAACGAAGAGTTAAAGAAACAATCTTTTCAACAAAGAGAAGAAATAACTAATTTACGAAAAAAAACTCAAGAATAATCTGGTTCTAATGAAGTTAGTCATTCTAGGCTCGAGCGCCGCAATCCCGGTGAAAGACCGAAATTTATCTTCAGTAGCTTTAAATTATAAGAATAAGATAATTTTATTTGACTGTGGAGAGGATGTACAACGGAAATTTATCGAGGCAGGATTAAAACTTAACAAGAATCTTGTAATTCTAATTAGTCATTTTCACGGGGATCATATTATAGGTCTTCCGGGCTTATTATTTCGATTTGGATTAATTGATCGAACAGCTCCAGTGAGTATAATCGGTCCGAAAAATTTATACCTTTACCTTTATCTTCATCGTAAAATTCTGGGTCTGAAGGCAAACTATCCTTTTATGGTATACGAAATTGATCATCAGAATAATAAGATAATAGAATACGAGGGACTTAACTCAGATACTCCAAAACGTGAAGTAGAAATAAAAAAGAATGTTGTCTACGAAACAAAACGATTTTTGATAAAATACGCAGTAGTTTTACACTCTATTCAAACATTTGCTTATGCATTCGTCGAAAAACCAAGAAATGGTAAGTTTAATCCCGAACGAGCGTTAAAATTAGGCATTCCACCAAGCAGGCTATGGAAAAGAATGCAAGAAGGAGATGTTATTGAATATGAAGGTAAGACCATCGATCCTGTAAAAGAAGGCGTAGTGGGACCAAAAAGACTAGGTAGAAAAGTAACATACTCTGGCGATACCGCACCTTGCGAAAGTTTAATAAACTTAGGAAAGGATTCTGATGTAATAATTCACGAAGCAACCTTTTCTAAAGATAAGCAAGATGTTGCTATCGAAAAACAGCATTCTACTTCCGTGGACGCTGCAACGGACGCAAAAAAAATGAGCGCCAAACAACTTATTCTTACGCATATTTCTTCTCGTTATCAAGGTGATGCTTCTAAACTATTAGAAGAGGCAAAAAAAATATTTCCTAATGCTAAATTAGCAAAAGATTTAATGCGATTGACGTTAAAATAGATTTAAAGAAACTAATTATTTCTTCTTAAGATATTCCGATAGAATTTAAAAAAAGTATTTTCCAAAACATTGATTTGGTTTACTGCTGACTTTCACTTAAGTCATAAGAATATTATTAAATACTGCGCCCGCCCTTTCCTTAACGTAGAACAAATGGACGAAGCTTTAATTGGTAATCTTAAAGAAGTCCTTCAGTCTGGAGATATTGTTTATTTTTTGGGAGACTTGACTTTTAAAGAAAAAAAAGCTATTGAATTTTTTGAAGAATTTGATGAAATGGAGATTCAATACATTATAGGAAATCACGATACTAAAAAGATTCTCAAAATAGCAAATAATTACTGTGCAACGGTTTCTCATTTAAAAGAAATTAAAATTGAGGAACAATCTATAACCCTATGCCATTACGCAATGAGAGTATGGAATAAAAGTCATTTTAACGCCTGGCAACTGTACGGTCATTCTCACGGTACGCTTAATCCAATAGGAAAACAATACGATGTCGGTGTGGATAAGAATTCTTTTAAACCAGTTTCTTTTAAAAATTTAAAAGAGACCATGTATACCCTTCCCGATAATTTTAATTATATTTCTAATAGAAAAAAAGGATAACGAAATATTATAAATTTAAGCATAATGCCTATATAATTTTTTTATTGTCGCTTTTATTGGAGCCACCTCTTTTAAAGCGTGTGGAATTCCTCTTTCTTCTAAACGAGGCACTATAAACACAGAAAACCATTCTAATATAACATCTAAGCTTTTCCATAAATCTTCAATAGAATCGATTTTAATTGTTCGATAATAACGATTAATTTTATCAGGAAATCTCTTTTCTGCCCTGCGAGTTCCTTCGTCCCATATATCTAATAAAAATCCACTAATTCTCATCATATTCCTTCTTATCCAAGCTACAAAATCCATTGAGGTAATGTATTCTTTTCTTACTAAATATCCTGCAACAATGTAACAAAGTCCAGGTAAAGCAATTGCGAAATTCTCCACCTCAAATTCGTAGCTTTCAAATCGAAACGATATCTTCTTAGCTTTTTCTAGTGCAATATTGCCCCAATTCTCTCTATCAAACAACAATTTCGACTTTTGCCCTACCCTCCATAACTTACTCACTTTACTAAACGTTTTAATAGCAATTTCTAACTTTATAAATGGTTTAAAAT
>WJKD01000950.1 GCA_014729315.1 Promethearchaeota archaeon
CGTTCATCCTCGCCTGGATCCCGGGATGGGACAGACCCTGGCTCCCGACGTACATGAATGCTCCCCTTAAAAACAGCAACCTGCTCTGGAACGGCTGTTTTTCCCTCCCGCGAAAATTAAATATCGAAAACGGGCGGTTGATCCAACGCCCCATCGAAGCGCTGAAGCAACTGCGCCGGGAGCATTTCCGTTTGGCGCCGAGAGAGCTGCCGGTCACTGGACCCGAAACCAAATATACCATCGTCCAGGGATTTCATGGCGATCAACTGGAAATCATTGTGGAATTTGACCTGCACAATGCATCATTCTGTGGACTGAATGTGCTTTCCGATCACAGAGGCGCCGGCGGATTGTCCGTCGTCTGGAGCGGCGACCTGCTGAATGTCGATGGCGTCATGGTCACTATGAACGATTGGAAACCGGGGCGCACCCTGCGCCTGCAGATATTCGTGGACAAGAAATTCGTGGAAGTATTCGCCGATGACGGAAAATATTGCATTACCCGCCAGGTCAGGGAGGAAAACGTAAACGGAACCCGCATCGCGCTCACCTCCCTCGGCGGCACTGCCAGGCTGGTTTCTTTCGATGCGTGGAGATTGGGGGAGATTGGGTAGGTGATGTGGGAATGATATTGATTCCATTTGTTTGGGTAATGGAAACGATGGATTGAGATTTAAAAGATGAAATATTTTAATATCTTTTGATAAAATTGCTTTCAGGTTATTTTTTTGTTGATTTTTTGGGAATTGTTTCTTACATTTATTGTTAGAATCTTACCTATTATATCAAAAAGATCTTCATTTACATCGAATAGGAATAAAATATGTTATAGTCACTTAAATCATCATTGTAAATACACCATGAACGCGCATCTGATCGAAAAATATTACCTTGATAAATTGATATCAAAATCCGAAGAAGCTCTAAATCAAGATTTTAATCTGAAGGATTTTCAATTTACAGATTTTGAATATGTAAATGCATATTTATTATGCAAAGCATTTTTCAATAATCAAAACCTACTTATTAAATTAGTAGACAAAGAAGATAAAACAAATCTATACGTTCCAACCATATTTATCCTGTCATTAATTAATTTTTATAAAAATTATATCGAATACAAACCCAATATACAAATTGGTGATATACTACAAGAATTTGGAGATACCTATCAGGTAACCGAGATCACTGAAACAAAATATAAAATGTACTGTTCGACAAGAAATTTTACCAGGGAAATAGATAAAAGTAAAATTGAAACTTTAATTAAGATAAAAGGCAAGCTCCTAGACAGAAGAGCCAAACAAAAGTTTGATTCTTATAAAAATTTTTTCAATTCCATTTTAAAAATTGGAAATAAAGTCCCCTCCGAATTTAAGTATAAGTCTTTAATTGTGACAAGCAAAGAAATCATCAATGCCTTAAAAAATTATAGGATAAATATACAGAAAGCTTTTCCATTTGAGTATATTACTAAAAATAATAAACATACTTCAAATCTCCCCATTGATCCAATGATATACATTGCAAATGATTATGAAACTGCAAAAGAATTTATATTAGATAGAAACGATGTTAACGTTGATTTTGCAGTTTTTATTGGTGCGAGTAAGTATCGAGATAATATTTCAATTATATCAGATGATAGGAGAAAAGAGAAGTTTGAAAATTATATCTTTATAGGGAATGAAGATGTTAAGAATCTTCAGAATCTAAAGAAGTGGAATTGGACGAAGCCAGAATTATTATATTATACAGATCGAACTTCGTACTCTATTAATGAAATAATAGTAGACGATCAGAAATTAACTTGTTTAGTTGATGACTTTCATAAAAAAATTCATTCAATTGAAAATCAATTCCAAATCGACCTTACTCAATATTATAATTTACTTAATAGGATTTTCTCTTTAGCTTTTCCCAATAATCATAATATTTCATCAAACCAAATTGAAGAATTAAGAATTAGTTTTGATAGAAAAGGTGAAGATATTATTTTAGATAGGCTTGATGAAATTGGGATCGATGATTACTATGACTATTGGATTGCTATAAAAAATTCATTCAATGAAATCTTAGTTAAATTGGGAGAAGAAAATCGAAAATTTGAAGCTATCCTGAAACTGCGTAAAATTGATTATCTGGTTGTTCAAAAAAGAAATATTGATGTATGGGAAAAAATAATAAACGAACGATTTAGACGGAAAATAAGAGTTATATCTTACAAAGATTATACGAAACTAAGATCGCAAAATTCTAAAAAAATATGTTTCATTGCGTTTTATGGTTTTAAGCATTTTAAATCTATAGTAGATAATGAAAACGAAATATCAATCGTATTGTACAGCCAAGAAAAACGACAGATTGAAAAATGTAAAAACAGATATCAAAATGAATTAATGAAGGAATATTGTTCAGAAGATCGAAAGCAACTTTCAGATATTGAGTATCCATTTGCGCCCAAAGATGAGACTACAAGTGATGTTATTGAAAGATTATTCAATCAACACCCAACAGATGAAAGAGAATATGATTATTTAACCCAAAATCTGTCTTATGAAATATATTTTAATGATTCAGAATTTCGTGTGTTAGATTCTAACAAAACTGTCTTGTTAGCGAGTAATGGCACCGAACTTCCTGTAAAAGTACATGATCTAAATGAAGGTAATAAAATAAGGGTTTATGATAATACGACCAAAGAAAAACTATTTGATGTAGCACTAGAAGCTGACAATGAGGGAAGATTTGGAGCGATCAATGCGGCGTCGAAACGATGGAAGCTGAGCTTAATTCATTATTTTATGAGAAACTTGAGTGATTTGAATAAATTGTTTGAAGATTTGAAAGCAAATGGTTTAAAAATAACAAATATTAATACACTAAAAAAATGGTTGGATATTAATGATAATGTGAAATTTCCACAGAATTTAAAAGATCTACATGTCATTAAAAAAACTATAAACGATGAAAGTTTAAATAAATATTTCGACAAAATAAAACGGGCACGAAAATATTATAATAGTATAATGATTGCACTTGGCAGAGATTTAAGTGATGAAATAACTAATTTTATTTTAAATAAAGAAAAAGGTAAAATTTTAATAAAATTTTCTGATGATCAAATAAATGAAATTGTTCAAATGAATGCCCCTATTCGAAAAATTCATAAAATAAAAGTAATTGAAAATGAATATGAAAACTAAAGAAGAAGACGCTCGTGATATTATTCAAACACGAATAACTAAGGGATTATTGGGACCTGGTTCAGATATTTGGGGCAATCCAGATACTGAAGAAATAATATCAGACTACCCTTTACAAAGATATTTTACAGGTATTATATTTCCACGAAAAGATATAGTAAGAACCGAAGATGAAGAAGATTCTGCAAATATTGAAATTGAAACAGATGATCTCGACAACGACGGTTTAGATTTAAACACATTAGACAAAGAAGAAAATATTCCCACAGAATCCGAAAGTGAGAACTTAAGTGATGATGATAAAAATAAAGAAGAAATTAAAATCGATCATAATAATTTTTATCCTACCAATATGGGTTTAACATTTTGTGTTGATAGAAAAGTTAAAACAATCGAAGCTGATTTTAATTTTGGATTATATTTTCAACCGAAATATGATGAGATTAAAATAGCTGTTTCCGCAGATATATTTCAAGCCTTTTTGAATAATGATGCATTTCCTTTTAAAGATTTACTTATCTTTGATGATGATTTTTTATCTTTAAAAAGACCACTTGAAGGATATAAAGGAGGCAGAAGTAAAGAGAGAAGTGGCGAGTATATTTTGTATGATGAATTCAGAAATTCTGATGCATTAAAAAATGATCAAATATTGAATTCGAACTTTCATCTTTTTGAAAAATTAATAAGTAGGACATGGAAAAGGAAGGACATTAAAAGACAAGTTGAGTTAGAATTATCGAATTCTAAAGGTATTATATATGAAGATGAAATTAATAAAAATAATAAAATATCCATTCACTATTATATAACGACATATGAGTTAGACAATAAAAAACATATTAAGATTCAAATAGCGAATCATTCAACACCTCAACCTAAGAATAGATTTTCTAATAAGAACGAAATTCTAAATAGGAAATGTATATTTCAGACTGAATTAAAAATTTCATCAAATCATATAAAGCCATATAAATCTTATTATGAATTAAATCCGTTTGATGATGAATCCCAAATTTTAAATCATCTCTATCGAGATGTTCAAGATTTTTGTATAGGGCATAATACTTCAGCGATGTGGGATAACAAGAATGAATATCCTCGATGGATTAAAACAACTTTCCTTCCCGAGTATGATATCAAAGAATTGAAAAATGATTTCACTGAAAAGGATTTTAGTAATCATGAACAGCAGAAGATTTTTGATACAATTTTAGATTTGAAAAATTTATCGCATTTTGGGTTAGAACAAAGCGAAATTTTAACATATTTAAATTCGTTTGTTGATTATTACGAAGAATGGATTGATGAACAAAAAGAGATAAATCAAGAATTTCAAGAAAATAAAATCAGCAAGAAACTGATACTAAATCTTGAATATAATTATAATCGGCTAAAAGATAATATAAAATATCTTGAGGATGAAAAGATATTCAGATGTTTTCAATTAGCAAATACCGCAATGTATATTCAATTAATAATTTCGAGTGATGAAAATTTCAGTAAAAAGGAAAAATATCTATCTGAATTAAGTTCAGAAATTCCATATAACGATATAGAATACTTCATTAATCATTCTTACATACAACCCAAATACCGCCCCTTTCAATTAGCGTTTTTCCTTTTGAATCTGGATGGAATAGTCAATCTAAACTCAAAATCACGAAATGAAATAGTCGATCTTTTATGGTTTCCTACTGGAGGAGGTAAAACAGAGGCATATTTAGCATTGGCTGCATTCACAATAATCTGGCGTCGGATGAATAATCTGGAAAATTATGATGGCACATCTGTGATTATGCGATATACATTGAGATTATTAACAGCACAACAGTTTGAAAGAGCTTCCAGATTAATTGTATCATTGGAATTTTTAAGAAATCATTTTCAACAGGAAATGAAAGATTCTCCGATTACGATAGGTCTTTGGGTTGGGATGGCTTCAACGCCCAATGTAATTGAAGA
>WJKD01000951.1 GCA_014729315.1 Promethearchaeota archaeon
AAAGAAATCCTAAATTCGTCGGAAGGTAAGATCCATAATTTTATATTAGTCTTCTTAGTTAAGATTAGTAAGCAATATAATAAAAGCTGAAAAAATTTAAAAAAAGCATATAAAAAGGTTATAAAAATGGGAAAATGGCCCAACGATTTAGTACGCCCAGTAAATGTGATGATTAAACAAAAAGGAGCGAGAATAGCATTCAGACCCCCTAAAGATGTCCCCGAGGAAGAGATTGTAAAATATGTAATCTATAGGTCTACTACGTATGACTATAATTCTAAATGTTCTGAACTTGAAACTCCTGGAAAGTTCGATAATCTCAAAGTTATAGAAGTTACAGAATCTCCTTTCATAGATAAAAACTTTCCAAAAGCCAACACTCGATATAGTTATTATTTATTCGCTGTTGACAAAGAAGGGAATTATCATTTTCCAGGTATGACTACTGGAAAAGTGGCAGAGTTAGGAATAACGCTTCAAGAGGCTAAGCCTGGAGACATAGTAAAAGGCGTAATAGGAGGTGTGGAACCAATATCTGGTCAAGGCGATTACGATGTGGATCCTGAATTAGAAGAATCTTTAAGAAATCGTCTTGAAGCTAAGAAAGAACTTTGGAACGACAAAAAAAAAGAATGGACTGATGTAGTGTTAGATGCTCTAAAGAAAAGGGACGAACAAGGATATTGGGTTGCCGTACTGATAGGAAGAGAAGCACCCGAAGTGTTTTTAACATTTGTCGATAGCACAAACGAATTGGTTGATAATTGTTCGGTTTTAGTTCACGAACTTACACATATAGGTTCCAGAAGTCAAGTTATTATTTACGATGGAGACTTAAACACGACACCAGGAATAAGGCAATATATTCTGTTAATTGATGACGCTGCGTGGGGTTTTTCGTTTCCAAAAAGACTTTTTGACCGAGAGGAAATACTTCCTGAAATCCCTGAATATGATGGTAAAGGGGATTTTGAGCAACATTACCTAATCGAATCCGGAAAACAAGATTTCTTTACTATTTTAAACGAATTAAATGCGTATTGCCGAGAGCTTAGGACACGACTAACGCTTTCTGATCAAATTTTGGCATCTCAACAAAAAGGACGAACAGTGATTCATAGTTTATGCGTATTTATGCTATTTACCGAGTTATATTTGAAGGTGGCAAGAACTAAATATCCACAGGATTATAAATTGATGTGTAGCTTTCCCGAAATGGGATTGATGCTTGCCAAAGTCTGGTATAACTGCGAATTTCTGATTCAAGAATCTCTTAAAATGGAGCTGGGAACTGATAGGCTCTACGATATCGTTGATTCGGACACATATTTAGACGAAATTAAGAATTATCTTGCGGCATGCGGCTTAAATTCTTCGGTAGGTCAAAAAACCGCAGAAGAGATACAGAAACTAAAAGAAGCCGCTAGATTGGTTATTAAAAAACCCTAAGAAATAATACTATTCTCTTTTTATTTTCTTATTTTTTTATCTCCGATTATATAAGCTTCAATTATTTTACTATTCAAAACTTACTTTTTCTTATGAAAATGAATAAAAAGATACTAGATTTTATTCGTAGAGATTGTTTAGATAGATTTTTAAGATATGTTAAAATCTGGTCAACATCCAACGAAGACTCTAACACTCATCCGTCAACTCTTCAACAAGTTGAATTTGGAAAGATCCTAATGAAAGAATTAATAAAAGAGGAAATCACTGATGTTTCTCAAGACGAATTCGGATATATTTACGCCTTTTTATCCGCAAGCGAAGGTTACGCTCAAGGTCCTGCAATCGGGCTAATTGCTCATCTTGATACTTCGCCTGCAGTATCGGGAAAAAATGTGAACCCCGTAATACATAAAAATTATAATGGCAAACCTATAAAATTTGATCAAAACAAACATTTAACTTTATCCTTCGAGGACTCTAAGCAATTAGAGAACTATCTTGGACTTGATTTAATAACTGCTCAAGGGGATACATTACTAGGAGCTGATGACAAGGCGGGAATAGCTGAAATAATGACGGCGTGCGCAGCTTGGAAGAGATTTCCTGAAGATTTGAAACACGGTCCGATCCACATTATTTTTACGCCCGACGAAGAAATTGGAAAAGGAACCAAAAATATTGATTTAAAGAAATTACCAAAAGTCTGTTATACAGTTGACGGGTCGGAAATGGGACAACTCGAAACCGAATGTTTTGATGCTTGGGGTATAGATATCACATTTGAAGGGCTCAATGTCCATCCTGGATACGCAAAAGATATAATGGTTAACGCTATCCATATTGCGTGCAGGTTTTTAAGCGAAATACCAGAATTTGAATCTCCAGAACGAACCGAAAAGAGAGAAGGTTTTTATCATCTAATGAATTTAGAGGGCTCTGAAGAAAAAGCACAAGCGAATTTGATTCTGAGAGACTTTGTTTTAGAGAATAATGAGAAAAGGATGCGATATCTAAAATCTCTAAGCGAGGTGTACAAAAATAGGTATCCGGGACTGAAACTAGAACTCGACGTTAAGCATCAATACGAAAATATGATCAATTATTTACAAGAAGCTCGAAAGATTATCGAATTTGCTAAAAAAGCAATAGAATCAACGGGATTAGAAGTAAAATCCCATTCCATTAGAGGAGGAACAGATGGCGCAAGATTAAGCGCGCTAGGTATACCAACGCCAAATATCTTTACAGGAGGAATACTTTTTCACTCAAAAAAAGAATATATACCTACTCTCGCCCTACAAAAAGCAACAGAAGCCTTACTCTATTTAGCTGATTTTTGGAAAGATGAAAAGGATGAAAAATATAAAAAAAATTAAATATTAGTACGTAGAATTTTCACAAGTTCGATCCAAAATGTTGCTATCGCTGAGATCACCACAATAGTTACCCAATCAGTAATTGTCAATTGTGTAGTTGAGAAAATAGCTTGTAGAGGGGGCACATAGATTATTACCAATAAAGTAATTATCACTAAAATTGCCCATAAGTGAGTCATTAGATTACTGAAAAATCCTACTTTATATAGAGGATCTTTTTCAGTTCTCATATTATAAGCCAAAAAAACATGGCAGACCATCCATGTAGCAAACGCCATCGTTAGGGCTTGACTTAAACCTTGGAAATACGCAAGAAAGTATACTGAGAGAACTGCAACGATAAGACTTAATCCTCCGAAATATATTCCCATTTGTAAGTTTAAATCCATGAACTTTTCTTCGGGATTATTCGGAGGTTTAGCCATTACATCGCTCTCACTTGGCTCTACTACAAAAGTCGCCGAGGCAGCTAAATCCATAAATAATTCTAATAAAATAATCTGGATTGGAGCAAAAGGTAGCGGAATATTAAATAGAACAGGCAACAAAAAGATAACTATAAGCGCTAATTTAACAGCAAGGTAATATCGTACACCCTTTCTTAAGTTATCATAGAGTTTTCGTGCCGTTTCCACAGCTAACGTAATAGTAGCAAAATTATCATCTAAAAGAACCATATCTGCGACATTTTTAGCAACATCGGTACCTGTCAGACCCATAGCTACGCCGATATCGGCACTTCTTAGGGCTGGGGCATCATTAATACCGTCCCCTGTTACAGCAACTCTTTCTCCATTATTTTTTAACGCTTTGACTATTCGTAACTTATGTTCTGGAGTCGTACGAGCGAAAAGTGAAGAATTCTTTACGGTAACTTGTAGATCATCATCAGACATGTTTTCTATTTGGGATCCTAATACTATATTACTAGAATCAATACCAACTTCGTCTGCAATCGCTTTTGCGGTAATCTCGTAATCGCCCGTAATCATTTTTACATCAATACGAGCTGCTTTACATTCAGAAATAGCTTGTTTGGCCTCTTTTCTCGGGGGATCGATAAAGCCTGCGAGACCCAAAAAAGTGAGATTTTTTTCCGCATCTTCTTGGGGTATCGAATCATCTTCAACTTCTTTTGTTGCTAAGGCAATGACTCTAAGTCCCTCGTTCGCAAAAGTCTTAACTTGTGTTAAGATATTTGCTTTCTGTTCGTCGTCTAAATTTTTAACAGTTCCATTAGAACTAATTTTCTCTGAATTGTTTAAAATAACCTCAGAAGCACCTTTAGCAAAAACATAGAATTTGCCGTTGCTTTTGTAAATTTGCGACATCATCTTCCGTGTGTTATCAAATGTGTAATCTTGCTTCATTTTAAACCTATCTAAAAGATCCTCGTGAGAGATTTTTTCTTTATCCGCAGCATTTATTAAAGCAATTTCCATTGGATCTCCTCTATAGGAATACCCTTCGTCGGTTTTCTCCTCATAAACATCGTTACAA
>WJKD01000952.1 GCA_014729315.1 Promethearchaeota archaeon
CTATTTTATTCGATTGTATCGTATATTTCTAATTTGCAGTGCTCATTTCTTTGATGTCTTTATTATTGGGAAAGAAAGTAGGTTTTAGAAGAGAATTACGGTGAGAGCTTAATGTGAATTTAAAAAAAACGAAGGCTGATTTATCCAACGTGTTGAATGAACTTTGGATTGCTTTTCATCCGCAAATTTATAAGGCGGATGAATTTGGTGAACCGTCGAATGCGGACCTGCACGCTCGGCTGTGTAGGGAGGCAGGAGAAAAACCTACCCTTACCTGACTATGTGACAACAATATAAAAGACTGAATGTGAATAAACTAATTTTCTCTTTCAAAAATAACTGACCATTGAATAGGGCCAGGGGGAAGAGACATAGGATTAATCTTTACCACTATTAAAAACGGTTTATCTTTTCCATATTTTTTTCTAAATCTATTCCATTCTGATGTCAAAATTTGCATTGCCCCCGTTGTTCCCAGTTCTGATAGACCCGCGACATAAAAAAATGAACGATTGTTATTTGTATCAATTATTTTTTCGATAAATGCTTGAGTAGGATCAGTAATTGGAGAAGTATTTTTTATAGCCAATTCTCTATTATCATTCTGAAATCGACAGTGAGAATTTAAATTTTCTTCGATATATTTTGATGCTGCATTATAAGAAGGAGAACCAAGAGAGATTATTGATGCGTTTAAATCGATTTCATTTCCATTTAGAGGACTTGCAAGGATTTCAACATTTATATCAGTGAAAAGAATTTTTTTTAAAAAATTCGGTTGTTCGTTTAAAGGTTGAATGGGGTAATAAAATATTTTTCTAAATTTTTCTGAAGTTAAATATTCTAAAAATGCTACAGTCTGTCCTTGATAGCTCCTATTAACATTGTCAATTCCAACTGCTCCACCCTCTGTGATAAGTAAATTTGATAAGTAAATTTTTAATCTTTGAGATGATTTAATGTTAAAAAAATTATAAAGTATCCTACGCTTTGTGAAATAAAATAATATCCATGCGAAAATGATCATCAATGCAAGAAATATGAAATTTGCTATGACACTTGATAAAATCGATTCACACATAATTAATACTTAAAATTTATTAAATACAATATCAAAGGTGATTATGTATATTATCTAAATGAAGTTGAAATTTTGCACTGAGCTAAATAACACTTGGACCGTACCTTAAAAAATACAAAAATAAAAACGGTTTAGATGTTGTTTGGTGGATTCTTTGAAATGAACCGAACCAAAAATTTCCTACTCACCGAAGAAGCCAGGCTTGTGGGCCTGTTCGGTAACAAACGGTTGTTGAAAATTCAGGCAAAGCAAAAGAATACAAACAAACATTTCAAAAAGTGCATGCCCACATGCCTGGCGGCACTCAATGTTAGTAATTTAATTCTTCCTGAATTAGATTAAAATATTTATCAAATACTTCTTTATCTTTTAATCGTAGTTCAACTTTTTCCCAACTCCCGAATGTTTTTGTCTCTATATAAGGATTTAATTTTACAATACAAGAATTATCATCAAGTTTAATAATTCTGGCATTCATTTTATTCTTATAATCACCCCAAATAATATTGTGTCCACTTTTATAGTCAGTATCAATGAGGCCTGTCTCTTTATCGGTATTTCTTATGGTAAAACCTCGATTTTCAAATACCGTCATAACTGATACGAATACTTTATTATATGAATGATCGAATTGTCTATTTGTTATTTTTTCTCTTTCAGCTTTTGGCAGATTAATAATTTTGTTTTGAGTCGCACAACTTAATGCCAATAATGCCACGCCGATTAAAAATGTCTTAGTTTTCATCTGCTGAACTCCCATAGTTGTAATTAGTTAAGAATAATATAAAATCTCAATGATTTATAACTCATTTATAATTGGTTTTAGATCCAATCCGTATGTACTTGTATTAAGGATTGATTCAAATAAATTTATGTTGTGATTCTTCTCTTTTATAATTTTCATAATTTCTGTTACAATAGAATTATCAGCATTTAAGCCAAATATAATCGCTGATAAACATTCTGGATTGACATTATAGGTGTAGCCATTTTGATTAGATTGTATCGTATGCAATATTCGCCACTCTTCTTCATAAATCCAATCTTGATGTTTTGTTGAAAATACAGCTTTTAACTTTTCATAATCTTTTTTTTTGCTTTTAATAAACTTCCAATAATCGCTGTAAAAAATGTATGGTATCGAATTTCGATAATTTATTGGAAAGCCTTTTCTAAATATCTCATCTTTGGTAGTGTCATATTGAAGGCAAATTCCATTATGGTCATTTGCATAATGAGAAAACATGATCATATTATTATTTTTTGCACTTAATGAACAGATACCAATGTTTTTAAAAAACTGTTCATACCAGTGCTCAAACATCCGTTTCGGTCCTTCCCATACGGCGGGACATTGTAATGAATAATCTTCACAATCAATTACATTGAATCGAATCTCATATGGATCATTCAAGCTATTTTTATTTGAAAAATATATTTGATTATTGACAATATTCCTTTTGGCATAGTTTATTCGTTTGGAATTCTTGCTTTCAATAAAATAATCAACATATTTATATAAATATTTTGGTACCATAATATTCTTTGTGAATAGCGCTAAAGGGCAAGTAGCCAGCGAATTTTTGAGACTGGTTGACTCGCTTTGTTCGGCTGCGCTTAGCACCTTTACCGATGACATGGTTACTCGCCCGTTGCGGGTGGTGCGAAGCGCCAGCCGCAACAAGTTATTCTCCAGACCTGTTTAACATGAATTACCAAATTAAAAAATATTTCATAAAGTCAATAAAAATTGTTGTTTTTGAAGATATTTTTTTGCATGTTATCTGTAGCAACGCAAACTGCTTTTCCTTTAATTATTATACAGAGATAACGTTTAAAACTCATGGAACGGATCCTTGCCAAAATTCAAAATCTGTATGTTGATTTTCTAAAAAGAACAAACAGAGTTGTGTTTGTTGCTAATGAACGGGAAAAAACTGTGTGACAAAATTGGTATTTAAAGGTAAGAAATTATTCGCAATATGTCAATAGCAAAATTACGGAAAGTAAATTTAATAAACAAAATGGATTACAAATATTTTGTATAAATACAAAGCGGCAGTAGATTCAGCAAGAAAACAAAAACAGCAACATGACTCTTATCAAATTCACTCCTCTCCTGCTTCCTCCCTGCTAATGACATACCGCAATGCCGCAAAAACCAGAAGATTGAAGCACAATCCGATGAGCGCCGCAAACTGATCCCGGTAAAATACAAATACCTGAGTCAGAAAAATGGAGATCAGAATGGAGCGCTCGAACATTTTGAATGCTGTCAATCGTGAGCGATGGATGCTGAAAACGCCCAGCATTACAAAAATGCCCGACAGTAGTGATGAGCCTAATTCCATGGATTGAAGAAAGGTGAGATCTTTGAATCGCTCTGCCATTCTGTTCAGGATTTGAATATTCACAATCTGTTCGAATCCCAGTCCTTTTAAGAAGATCAGTACGAATGCGTAGGCGAGTTTGGTGAGAAGCTGGAACAGGAAGAATAGAATAATCGCCAGGGGGAAGCCGGGCAGGTGCGCTATTTTCTGGTAGAGCTCCTGAGATGTGCGTTTCGTCCGGATCAGGATTCCAGGTCGGGGCGTGGGAACCAGCTCTGTTGTTTCAAGCAGGTTGCGGAAGGCTTTTGCCAGAGGCACCTCCGGGTCGCCTTTTTTCAGATACGCCAGTGCGCGTTGTTTTTCTTCCTTATCGAGATCGTGCAGCGCCACTTCTTCCATTTCCCGCAGCCCGTTCATAATATATTCTTCCGAAGAATACGTCCGCCCCCGGTGGATGGTACGGACTCCGATGATAATCAGCACGAATATCACGTATATCAGGGCGATGGTTGGCTGGTAAAAGTAGTCATTATCTCGTGTGATGAATTTTCCTAGTTCATCGATAAACGCGCCGAACCCCAC
>WJKD01000953.1 GCA_014729315.1 Promethearchaeota archaeon
AATAGAGGCTGTTTATAGCTATACACTTCAAAAACCAAGAATAAGATTTTTGATCGCCGATGATCCTGGCGCTGGAAAAACGATCATGGCAGGTCTTATTATCAAAGAATTAAAAATACGAAAAATTATAAAAAATATATTGATTGTCGCTCCTGGTCATTTAAAAGATCAATGGCGAAGGGAAATGTCTGATCGATTTGAAGAAACTTTTATACCAGTGGGACGAACATATTTAGATTCTCTATTTGGGCAAAATGTATGGTTACGAGAAAATCAAATAGTTACATCCATTGATTTTGCTAAGAGAGAAGATGTCTTGCCTTCCTTAGCTGCAGCCTTTTTTGATCTCATAATTGTTGATGAAGCGCATAAAATGAGTGCTTATCGCTATGGAGATAAAATTGATAAGACAAGCCGTTATAAATTAGGTGAGACACTCTCGAAAATTACAAATCATTTGCTATTTTTAACAGCAACACCGCACAAAGGTGATCCGGAAAATTTCAGGTTATTTCTTGACCTTCTCGAACCGGGTTTTTTTGCTACAAATGAAATGTTAGAAGAATCAATAAAAAACAAAGATAACGAGTTATTCATTCGGAGAATAAAAGAAGATCTAAAAAACTTCGAAGGAGAACCTTTATTTCTACCGCGATATGTGAATACTATTGCTTTTCAATGGGGATCAAAATCACCACATGAAAAAACTTTATATAATGATCTATCGAAATATGTTAATACACAGTACAATAGAGCTTTATCAAAGGATAAAAGAAGAAATATAGCATTTGCGCTTGTTATTCTACAGCGAAGACTGGCATCAAGCACCTATGCGTTATTAAAATCTTTGGAGAGACGCAAAAATCGATTGGAAGAATACCTGAAGGGAGCCGAACAGAAAGTAAAAATGCCAGAAAAAGATTATGATTTTGATATAGTAGATGATATGAGTGAAGATGAGAGATGGAAAGAAGAAGAAATCTGGGAGACGTTGAGTGTTGCTGAAAATAAAGAAGAGCTAAAAAGAGAAATCGAAACAATCCAGAAATTAATAGAGCAGGCTAAAAAAATTATCAATAATGAAGAGGAAATTAAGCTTAAACAATTTAAAAGCGCATTAATAGAATTAGCTAAAAAATATGATGATCCAAAGGATAAAAAAATACTTGTATTTACTGAATCGAAAGACACACTTGAATATCTGGAAAGAAAAATTAAAGCATGGCGATATAGTACAAATACCATTCATGGAGGAATGAAATTAGAGGAAAGAGTAAAAGCAGAAAGTATTTTTAAAAATGAAACCGATGTGATGGTGGCAACCGAAGCTGCAGGGGAAGGTATAAATCTACAATTCTGCCATTTGATGATCAACTATGATATTCCATGGAATCCAAACAGGCTTGAACAGAGGATGGGAAGAATCCATCGATATGGACAGGATAAAGAGGTACACATTTTCAATTTGGTCGCCATAGATTCCCGGGAAGGAAGGGTATTAAATAAATTATTCGAGAAATTAGAGGAAATTAGAGACGCAATGGGAAGTGATAAGGTGTTTGATGTGCTGAATGAAGTATTATATAACCAAAATCTTTCTCAGCTTATGATGGAAGCTGCAGCAAATGCAAGAAATCTTGATGAAATACTGAAGAATCTCGATATTAAAGTTGACAAGGAATATATATCAAAAATAAAGGACAATCTTGGTGAGAGTTTGGCTACACGATATATCGATTATACCCGAATTAAAGAAATGGCACAGAAGGCAAGAGAACAACGATTGATTCCTGAATATACGGAAAATTATTTCAAGAAAGCGTTCGCTAAATTAAAGGGAAAACTAAGAAAGCGCAATGATGGCTTTCTTGCCATTGACTCAATTCCTTATGATATCCGAAAAATTGCAGATCAGGATTTATTCAAAAAATCCTACGGTGAAATGCTAAAAAAATATCCCAAAGTTACATTTGATAAAGAAATCGCTTTTAAAAATCAAGATGCAGAATTTATTTCATTCGGACATCCGTTGTTTGAATCGGTTTTAAATTTTGTTGAAGAGCAATACAGCGATGCCATGATGCGGGGGGCAGTATTTCTTGATCAGGATGGAAAATATGACGGACATATTCTATTTTATGAAGGTGAAATTAAAGATGGTACCGGTGCTATTGCAGGGAAAAGATTATTTTGTTTTTATTTATTTGATAATGGATTAAAGGCAATTTCACCCGCAGTAATTTGGGATTTAGCCGAAACAAAAATAAAAGAAAAGGAATCAATAGATGTAGAGAATTTGAAAAATAGTGCTCATTCAAGAGCAATTGAGGAGCTTGAAAAATATAAAGCGGAGTTATTGAAAGAAAGAGAACGACAGGCAAATATTAAGAAAAAATATGGATATAAATCATTAGAGCATTTAATTTGTGAGTTGGATGGAGACTTAATAAATCTTAATATTAGAAAAGAACAGGGAGATAACGTAGATTTGGTGATTTTTAATAAAAAGGAACGGAAAGAAAATTATGAGAAAGCTTTAGAAGAATTAAAGGATCAGATAGAAAAAGAACAAAGCTTAACTATGAGTATGCCACGCTTTCGGGGAATGATAAAAGTAGTACCACAAAAAGAACAAAAAATTGAAATGCACTCTGATCCTGAAATTGAACAAATTGGCATGGAAACTGCGATGGATTATGAAAAGGAAGAGGGTAGATTACCGGAAGATGTGTCTGAACAAGAATTAGGATTTGATATTCGTTCTTTTGATCCTGAAAAAGAACAGATGCGATATATAGAAGTGAAAGCAAGATCGAAAACTGCTTTTGTAGAATTGACGAGAAATGAGTGGTTTAAGGCACACCGATTTAAAAGTGACTATTATTTGTACGCAGTTATGGAAGCTTCAACGAAACCACAATTGTATATAATTCAAAATCCCGCAGAAAATGTGAAAGCTGAAGAAAAGATAAAAGTAGTTCGCTACCAGGTGCCATTTAGTGAAATTAGAACCAAAGGAGAAACAATTAATTGAGCAATGACAAGAGGTTTATTGAAGAATCATTTCCTGTTAAAGAAGTTAGCACTGAGTCCGCACGAGAGAAAAACATCCGACACGGGCATATATCCACCTTGCATATTTGGTGGGCACGGCGACCTCTGGCATCTTCCCGGGCAACTAATTATGCCGCATTAATTCCTGCCCCTAAAAATGCTGAAGAATGGAATAAAAAGAAAAATTTTATCATTGAATTGAGTAAATGGGAAAACTCCAATAATAAAAAATTAATTGAAAAAGCCAGAAAAGATATTTTAGAAGCGAACGGAGGAAAACCACCAAAGGTGCTGGATCCGTTTGCAGGCGGAGGTGCCATTCCGCTGGAAGCGCTACGCTTGGGTTGTGAAGTGTACTCTAATGATTTGAATCCGGTAGCGGTGCTGATTCAGAAATGTACATTAGAGTATCCACAAAAATATGGAAAACCGATTTCTAAAAAGAAATATTTGTCAGAACGTCCTTGGCTAAAATCTGAAGCCGAAAGTGAAAATGAATTATTTGATAATACTGAAACTGTAAATCCATTATTAGAGGATGTGAAATATTGGGGCAACTGGGTTTTAAAAGAAGCAAAAAAAGAAATCGGCAAATTTTACCCACAAGAAGATGATGGAAGCATTCCGGTAGGCTATATCTGGGCACGAACCATTCCCTGCCAGAATCCTTCCTGTGGCGCAGAAATTCCATTAATGCGACAGTTCTGGTTAGCAAAAAAATCGAATAAAAAAGTGGCGCTTTTTCCTAATATTGAAAGCAATCATGTAAAATTTAAAATTGTCGGTGATGGATATGATGACATCCCTGATAAGTTTGATCCATCTAATGGAACAATATCACAAGCAGTAACAGTTTGTCCGTTATGTGGAACTACAATTAAATCAGATACGATAAGACAGCTTTTCAACTCAGCCAAAGCAGATGTAAAAATGGTAGCAATAGTTTTACGTAAGATAGGGAAAATGGGCAAAATCTACAGAGTCCCAAATGAAACTGATTTAAATGCTTATTATTCAACAGAAGAATATTTAAAAAATATTAGGGAGAAGCTAATAATTGAATGGGGTATTGACCCTGTACCAGATGAATTGCTCCCCAGGCCAAATGATAATGATTTAACAAATGAGCTATATTTTAATTTTATTTTTATTCTATTATACGGTATGAAAAAATGGTCTGACATTTTTAAATCACGACAATTATCAGTTCTTATTACTATAGCTAAATTTGTAAGAGACTCTTACAAGAAGCTAATGGAAAAAGGATACGACGAAAATGAAGCGAAAGCTGTAGTCACTTATATTTCATTAGCTTTTAATAAATTTTCTACATATTGCAATACTCTAACAAGGTGGAACAATATATCAGAATCATTCGCTGGAAAACCCGATCAGGATCCGAGCTTAGCTATGAAATGGGATTATGGAGAAAGCAATCCCTTTTCTGGTTTTACTGGAAGTTTTTCAAATCAAATTGATTCAATTATACAATCTTTAAACAATTTAGTGAATTTGAAACCAATAAAGGAAATAACAAATAGCACAGCTACAAATATGCTATTTGCAGAAAATTCATTTGATGCAGTATTTACTGATCCACCTTATTATGATAATTTCCCTTATTCATACTTATCTGATTTCTTTTACATATGGTTAAAAAGAACTCTTTTTGATATCTACCCTGAATATTTATCAACACCTACTACACCAAAATCAAATGAAATAATTGAAAATTTATCATTAATTAGGGGAATAAAAAAAGAAGAGGCAATTAAAATCAAAGAATTGAATTTAAAATCACAAAAGTTTTTTGAAGAAAACCTTAAAAATGCTTTTAAAGAAATATTCAGGATTTTAAGACCAAATGGATTAGCTACTGTTGTATATGCCCATAAATCAACTTCAGGTTGGGAAACACTGATAAATTCAATTTTAGATTCAGGATTAATTATCACTGCAACCTGGCCAATACATACTGAAAGAGTTGCAAGACAACGAGCTTTAGAGTCTGCCGCATTAGCTTCATCAATATACATCATAGCAAGAAAAATGGAGCGACAATCAACAGGTTTTTATAATCAAGTAAGAGAAGAATTAAATCAGTATCTTAATGAAAAATTGGAACATCTCTGGCAAGAAGGTATCAGCGGTTCCGATTTTTTCATTGCAGCTATAGGTTCAGCTATAGAGGTATTTGGTAAATATGAGAAAGTAATCGATTATGAAGGTAATGTAATTCGCGCTGATAGATTATTATTGGATGTGAGAAAAATTGTTACTGATTTTGCTGTTAGCCAAATTCTCCATAATGGGTTTGCAGGGGAGATAACCGATTTAGCACGTTTTTATATACTATCCCGTTGGAATTTTGGCGCTGCAAAAATACCATTTGATGAAGCAAGAAAATTAGCCCAGAGTTGTGGCATCGATTTAGCCCAAGAATGGGGACGAACTGGATTTATAAAAAAAGAAAAAGAATTTGTTCGAGTACTCGGTCCGCAAGACAGAAGACAAGAAGAAATAAAACACCCAGCTGAACTAATTGATGTATTACATAAGACATTGTTGTTGTGGCAAAAGAGCAACCGTCAGGATATATTAGATTTATTAACTGAAACCGGCTATGGAAATAGCGAAGCCTTTTATCGAGTTGCGCAGGCTATTTCTGAGACGCTGCCTAATGATAGCAAAGAGAAAAGATTATTAGACGGATTTTTATCTGGTAGGGAAAGATTGAAAGAGGAAATTAAAAACGATAAAAGGCAAGGAGATTTTTTCAAAGAATGATAATTTGAAATTCTGATTAAAAAAATTGCTATAGAGAGGAGATATCTAAAATGAAAGCATTTCACACCATTGCGGTTCCGCACCAGGATATTTTAGAGGGTCGATTGACAATGAACGTTTTCGCTGCTGATTTATGGGAAGTCAGCAAAAACCGTGGTACAGAAGAATATAGAGATGCACAATCATTTTTTGAAAAAACTTATCTAACCCAGGGTTTGGAGAATCTACTCAGTGTAGTTAAAAAGAGGGTTGATGGAAAGGGCGGCGATCCTGTTATACAAATTCAAACACCTTTTGGCGGCGGAAAGACTCATGCGTTAATTAGTATGTTCCATAGAGCGCAGGAATGGGGAGTTAAAAGAGTCGTTGCAGTCGGTACAGCTCTTGGAACTGATACAACACTTTGGGGAATGCTTGAACAGAATTTGGTTGGTGAAATTAGTAAATGCAAAGGGCAAGTCTCCCCAGGAAAAGAGATAATTCGGAGTTTATTAGAAGAAAACCAGCCTGTCATAATTTTAATGGATGAAGTTTTAGAATATGTTACAAAGGCAGCAGGTGTTGTAGTAGGAAGTAATACCTTGGCAGCACAGACAATTGCATTTATGCAAGAATTAACAGAAGCGATTAGTACCTTGGAAAAAGTATGCTGTATTATTACGCTTCCTGCGAGTTTGCTCGAGCATTATGATGAAAGCGCAGAAAAATTATTTCAACAGATTCAAAAGGTATCGGGTCGAGTTGAGAAAATTTATACACCGGTACAAGAAAATGAAATTGCCAAAATTATTAGAAGAAGGTTATTCAGCGATATAGATAATGATGAATCTAAGGCTATTGTCAAAAAATTTATGAGCTATGCTGAAAAAGAAGACTTATTACCAGCAATGACGCAAAGAAGCAATTATCGCGACCGCTTTTATGAATCATACCCTTTTATGCCAGAAGTCATTGACGTGTTATATCACCGTTGGGGAAGTTTTCATAGCTTCCAACGTACACGTGGCGTTTTGCGATTATTATCTTTGATAGTTAATACTTTAAAGCAAAGCAGCATTCCTTACATAAGCCTGGCTGATTTTAATCTTGGCAATCAGGAAATCCGGCAGGAATTATTAAAGCATATTGGCTCAGAATTTAATAGTGTAATTGGAGCGGATATTAGCGATGCAGAAGCAGGCTGCAAAAAAGTAAATGCTTCACTGGGGAGATCTTATCAAGGTTTAAACATTGGGACACGAACTGCCACAACCATATTTATGTATTCATTTTCAGGGGGACAGGAAAATGGGATTTCTTTGGGTGAATTAAAACGAGTTGCTACAACATTAGAAAATCCATCTCCTCTAATTGCAGAGGCTGTCGAGCAGCTTAAATCAAAGCTATTCTATTTGCAAAGCCGGGGTGATCGGTATTTTTTCAGCAATCAGGCTAATTTAAATCGTTTAATGCTCAATAACATGGAAAATATAAAAGAAAATGAGGTTACGGAAATCGAGTCAGAGCTATTAAGAAAATCCATTAGCGGACATAAATTCAGAACATACATCTGGGAGGAAAATTCCGGTAATATTAACGATTCAGAAGAATTGAAGCTTGTGGTGCTTAAAAAAGAAAACAATAAGCTGATCAATGAGATAATAAGATCAAAAGGACAAACTCCACGAGTTAATCGAAACACTTTATTTTTTATTTTTCCGATGGAATCAGAAAGGTCTTCTTATTCAAATACAATCAAAAAGAAAATTGCTTTGGAAAACATATCCAATGATAAATCAATTAATTTAAGTGAGGATCAGAAAAAAGAAGTCAACAATGAGCTGAAAAAGTTAAAAGGATTAATGGATGAGGCGATTCGTAAATTATACCGAATGATTGCTATTCCTATAAAGGATAGTTTTAAGCATAAAGATTTAGGAATCCCGACTTATGGTGTGAACCGATTTATAGATGATGAAATATATGAACAACTAAAAATGGATGGTGAAGTATTTGACAAAATAGCACCTCTGGTTATCAAGGAAAAATATTTGGTAAAAAAGGAATTTGCTTCGACAGCTCAAATTTTAAATTCATCGCTTACAACTCCCGGCGAAGAACGTCCATCAAGTTTGCAGGTATTAGAAAATGGTATTCGAGAAGGCGTGTCAATGGGATTATTTGGCGTTGGTGAATTAATTGATGATGAACCGCAATGTATTTATTATAAAGAGACAGCCACTATTTCATTTACCGGGAATGAAATTATCATTAAAGATGAAATTTGTAAAGAACAAAAAAAGAAGGAAGAGAAAGGCATTATAGGCGACAAGCCTATTCAACAGGAAGCGGAAACAGAAAAGGAACAAGAAGGTACTGAAAAAACTATCGAAAAGCAGAAGGATTCTGTACGTCTGAAGATAACAGTACCTAAGGGAAAAGTTTCCAACCTTATGGGCATGATGAATTTGATCAATATGAAATTTAATACACTAATAATTCAAATAGAAGCCACGGGTGGTAGTATTTCGGAGCAAGATTATGAAGACAAGATAATGGAAACATTAAGACAAATGGGTATCGAAAAATAGAATTGTTTGGCAAAGTTGGATTATGAAGTTTAAACAATGAAAAATATTAAATTAAAAATAAAAAGGATACACTACCAAGAAAGACAGCTAAAAATTTAAAAAAATAAGGAATGTTATGGGACATTGGCGATTGGGGCTGCCTCACATGACACGAAAGTGGCTTGAGGTGGTTGCCATTTTGAGCAATGGTGCAGCAGTGGAAGATGTCGCTGCTGCCACTATGCGTGCGTCTCAATCAGGTCTAAAAAAAGCTCCTCAAGATCCTACCTTAATTTACACCTTTTGGTTACTTACACAAATACCTAAAGCAGCTCGAAGTGAAAATTTTTCGGAAGAGCTTCGGAAACTAAATTTGGATGTATCGAATAATCCAACGCTAATGGAAATAGTTGCAGCGTTTAACGATTCGATAGGAATATACAGCCAGCATAACAGAGTGCGATCTGATATCGGTGCTATGGCACAACTGGCGGCAACAGAAATTATGTCCGAAGTTGTGGGGAAAAAGCTGCCTACTCTATTCTATCCTGAACCAGGGGATGTTCAAAGTGCCTTTAAGAGTTTTAGTGAAACAAAGCATTTTTCATCGCTTGGACGGACATTTTTTACAAGGTTTACAGAGCGATATTTAAAATACTATTTGAGCAGAGAACTATCGAATCACGTCGGACCTACTAAAGCCTTTAAGAATATTGATGATCATTCTGATTTCAACGATGCATTTCATCTTCATTGCCATGAGACTTCCCGCATAGTACAGGAATTTGTAGGTGAATGGTATTCAAAGCAAACATATCAAGGCGGGATAGATGAAAAGAAATCTCAAAATTTCTTAAGTAAGGCTTTAGGAAAAATCAGAAAAGAGCTTGAAAGAAGAGGGCAAGCCCATGGCTAAAGAACATGTGTTTGTCTGTAATCGAGCGACTTATAATAAAACCAATTATGAAAATAACTTCATACAATTAATCTCCAGAAAGAACGATCCGGAAAGAAATGTTTATTTAGAGATAGAAAATATTAGTGATTGTGTGACAGCTAATATCTCTAATCTGATGATTGACTTATTGGAGATTGCTTCATTAGTATATGCAGCGGATCAAGTAGCCAAGAGAGGATCTAAAAAAGATATTGGAGAAGGCAAGTACTGGCGAAGGGAATTAAGATTCATAATACCGGTTAGGGAATATAAAATTTGGAAACAAAAAGAAGTATTATTGGCGCTTGAAGAAGTTCTTGGTTTCTTATCTGAAGATGATTATACATTTGAGTTTCAGCAACAGAAAGAAGAATCCGGCATAAGTCAGTATTTAGATTTTGGAAGTGGCGGATGTTCTGGTTTTGAAGCCGAGGAATTAGTTTTGTTTTCAGGAGGGCTCGATTCTTTAGGAGGTGCAATTCAGGAGATTGTAGTGAACGAGGCGAAGACTTTATTGGTTAGTCATCGATCCTCGAAAAAAACTGATCCAAGGCAACAAAAGATAGTGAAACTGCTTGAGGGATATATTCCGAATGGAAATTTTTTACACATTCCTGTGTGGGTTAATAAGGATTCTAAAATTACTAAAGAAGATACACAAAGGACACGATCATTTTTATTCATTTCGCTTGCTTCTGCTGTCGCCTCTGTATTCAATTTAAACCGAATTCGCATATATGAAAACGGAATTACGAGCATTAATTTGACAAATATAGAACATATGATCGGAGCTCGTGCTTCTCGTACGACAAATCCCAAAGTATTAAAAGGATTTGAAAAACTATTAAATATTATAACAGAAAAGAAAATTGAAGTAGAAAATCCATTTATTTGGAAAACGAAGGCAGAAATCGTTAATTTAATTGGCGACCGGCATTTAGGTATAATAATGAAACAGGCAATTAGTTGTTCACGTACTATGGCAAGCAGTAATAAACATCCTCATTGTGGGCGTTGTTTTCAGTGCGTATCAAGAAGATTTGCAACTCTGGCGAGTGAGTATCCAGATTACGATCCGCCTGAATTGTATGAAAAGGAATTACTCATAGATCCTATAACTCCAGGGGAACAGATGACATTGATGGAATCATACGTAAGAACCTATAAAGAAATAAGTAAGATGTCGCCATATCAATTCTATTCTGAATTTGGAGAGCCAACTCAAGTGTTAAGTTACGTAGATACGAACATAGATAAAGCGGCAGAAAATGTATTTAAGCTATACAAAAAACATGCAAAAGAGGTTAAGAAAGTGCTTCATAGTGGAATGAAGAAATATTACGAAGATATACTTGAAGAGAAGATACCGGAATCAAGTTTGTTGATTCTTTCTTTGCCAGATAAATACAAAGAGAAAAAAAGAGTTGAAGCAGACTTTAGGCATTCAATGGATTTTAGATCAGTAAATTACAAAGGAAAGCTACATACATTTACTGAGCGTCAAGCTCATGTCGTTCAAATGTTGTATGAAGAATTCATAAATGGAACACCGGAATTAGGAGTTCAGACGATTTTAGTAAATTTGGATTCACCTAATAGTCGTCTACAAGATACATTTAGGGATCATGAAGCATGGGGAGAATTAATTATTCCTGGAGATAAAAAAGGTACAGTTAGACTGAATATTTAAAACACACCGCAAATACACCACAACTACACAGCGTACTACACACCATCATTTATTATATTAATATTGCAAAAAATATATTATTCATCTTATTTACGATGAGTGCATTTTAATACTTAGAAATCTCATAAAATTTGAGAGTACTATGTATTCAAATCATTATTGAAATTTATAGGTGCAGTAGCATGTATGATCGTGATGAAATTGAAAAGCTGAAGCAAATGATGAATTGGGAGGATGTACTACGATATTTAGGATTTGAAAAAATAAATACAGTAAAGAGGCGATGCCAGTGCAAGATTCATGGCGGGCAAAATGCAAACTCATTTTCTTGGAATAACAATTTATTTTATTGTTTTGCTTGTCATCAATCTGGTGATGTAATCGATCTGATAAAAATTATTCACAGATGTGATTTTAAAATGGCATTGAAAATAATGGAATCAATAACTGGGTATAATCTTAAAAAATCTGACATATCGTATAAAAAGAAAAATATTTATGAGAGAGAGATTCCAGAACTTTTAGCAAAAAGATATAAAGAAATGGACTATGTTAAACTGCAAATCGAGGATGAAATTAAACAGTTGGAATTAAGAAAAGAGGAAATAACATCTGAAATGAACAGCATGCGTCACGAAGTAGAATATTTTCCTGATAGATGGAAAAAATTAGAAGAAGAAGCTGAGGAGATTCAGGACCGTATAAATGAGCTGACATTTTATTTAAAAAAACGATCAAGGAGTAACGAATTATGATGGATGAATTTCCAGAGATTTATCGAGGTGTTGCGGGCGAATATGCGGATCTATATTCAAAATATTTGGAACCACCGAAGGAGTTTTTTTTCATGAGTTTTTTAACGTGTCTTGGTTCGATTGTTTCAGCTCGAATCAAAGTGAATAGTGAACTGAAATCACAGCCACGATTTTACACGCTATTATTGGGGGAGTCGGCAGACGACAGAAAAAGCACAGCGATGAATAAAACACTTGAGCTTTTTGATAATGCTAATATAGAATTTAATTATTGCGGTGGCGTTGGTTCGGCAGAAGGACTTCATGATGAGTTTATAAAAATTACAAAGAATCAGGGATTGGTATTGGTTTACGATGAGTTTTCGAGTTTCGTGAGTAAATGCAAAATAAGAAGCTCTGTCCTATTGCCTTGTGTCAATTCACTTTTCGATAATAATTTTTATGAAAATAAAACAAAGACATCAAAATTTAGAAGCAATGATATTTATTTGAGCTTGTTGGGAGCAACGACAATTGAAACTTATAACCAGATATGGGATTCACGGTTTACACGAATCGGTTTTAATAATCGTTTATTTCTGGTTCCGGCAACTTCAAAAAAACGGATCGCTTTTCCTGATAAAATTCCAGCAAAGTTAAAACATGCATTAATAATGAATATTGTAGAAATTTTAGATTTCATCGAAAAAGAAAATACAATCCATATAGAACCGGATGCAAAATTGGAGTTTGAGATTTGGTACAATAACAAAATTAAATCGGTGCACACAAAAAGACTTGATGAGTATATTCGACGTTTGATGGTTATACTGGCTGTCAATGAAAAAAAGAATTCGATAGATATTAATATTGCAAAAGATGCCATTGAATTAGGAAAATGGCAATTGGGTGTCCGACAGTTGCACGATCCTATCGATGCGGATAATACTATTGCAAAGCTGGAAGAGTCAATTAGACGCTGTCTCAAAAATAAAAGGCTTAAGGATTATGAATTGAAGCAAAAAGTGAATTATTCTCGATATGGAACGTGGATGTATGAAATTGCGACTAAAAATCTGGAAAGAGCGAATGAAATAAAATTTAATGCAAAACAGAAAGTGTGGGAAATTGGAAGAGAATTTTTTAGTCAAAATTGTAGTCAGTGAAAAACATCAATTAACCTATTATTATTACTGATGCTTATAAATATTCATATAAAGGTAAGCACTGATTTTGCTTAGTAATATGTATAGATTGCTTTAACTAATTGATTTATTTGTAATTGCCAGTACAAAACGAATGACTATATTCGTGACTACAAAATGAGCACTTACGTTTCTTCTGTTTAGGCTGAACTTTGTTACAACATGCTGCAACCGCATAATGCATTAATTTTTAATGTGTTATGGCTTAAAAGGTGAATTTTTTTAATAGAATTAGCTAATGATTACGGAAAAAATTTGGAGATAGAAAAAAATGTTCGTTGGACGGGCTGTTGTTGAAAAAAAAATGCGGGTGGATGGCGTGCGACATATCGATATTCTGGAATTGAGCCGGAGAGGACTTTTTGAAATGGATGCGTCGAGTGTCTGGTGGAAGTTCAGTTGGAAAGATGGGGATGTTGAATTGGCGTCTATAGGTGGTAAAATTGTGCGGGAGTCTGGTATGGCGAGGGGAATCGAGTTTTTCTATACGGTAACGGATGGTGTGACCGGTGCATCGGAGAGGATTCATTATGAGGTGCCAGTGGTGTCAACGCCATGCAATTATGGCGGCAGGCGCTGGTGGTTTGTTTGTAATTTGCAGCGGAATGGCGGGGAATGTAACAGACGCTGCCGGATTCTTTATCTGCCTGGAAGGAATAAATATTTCGGTTGCCGGGAATGTTATGAATTGACTTATGAAAGCCGGCAACGGCACCGGGAGAAGTTTTACGAGACGTTCGAAAAGCCTTATGCAAAATGGCAGCGTACTTTCAGGAAATTCATGAGCGCCAGGTCGCCGGAACGTGTGATGCAGCTCAAAGATGAAATGGACAGGCTGATGGCAATCATACATGGTAAAGATAGTTTTTTGAATTTCGGTATAAGAGATTTTTGCGATGAATGAAACTGATAATAATTATTTAAATATTGTTTAATTTAATATTGAGGATAACACCATGAATCATCTTAACAGAACCACTTTTGAAACAAGCCGGGAGATGGAGTTCTTTACGGAAAAGGAATTGCGGATGCAAATCGGATTTTCGAAAGAGAAATGGCCGGTGGCGCTGGTGAAAGAACTGGTGGATAATTCGCTGGATGCGTGTGAAAGCGCTAATAT
>WJKD01000954.1 GCA_014729315.1 Promethearchaeota archaeon
ATCTATATCTGCGTCGCAAAAGATTATTACTTTATTATATCGCAAATTGTCGAGATTAAACTCCTCATCGTTAACTCCTTGAACGCCCACGCCTAATGCTTTGATAATCGCTTGAATCTCCTTATTTTTTAAAATTCTATCTATTCTTGCTTTTTCCACATTCAGGATTTTCCCTCTTATCGGAAGTATTGCTTGATATTCGCGATCTCTGCCTTGTTTAGCAGAGCCACCAGCCGAATCACCCTCAACGATGAATATTTCACAATTTTCAGGATCGTCCGAAGAACAATCTGCGAGTTTTCCAGGCATACGAGCATTATCCAAGGCAGATTTACGTCGAATTAGCGATCGTGCTTTTAATGCGGCTTCCCGAGCTCGTTTTGCGTCGATTGTTTTAAGGATTATTTTTTTAGCAAGCGTTGGATTTTCTTCGAGAAATTTCATCAGATTTTCAGATAATATTTGGCTGACTATCTGTCGTAATTCCGGATTTCCCAACTTAATCTTAGTTTGGCTTTCAAACTGAGGATCCGGTAGCTTTACAGATATCACGCAAGAAAGTCCTTCACGAGTATCGCTACCGCTAAGTGCGATATCTTTATACTTTTTTTCCATGTTTTTATCAACATAGGAGTTGATCGTGCGAGTTAACGCGGATTTAAAGCCTGTGAGGTGCGTGCCTCCTTCAATAGTATTTATAGTATTTGCGTAAGTCAAAATGTTTGTTTGATATCCTTGGTTATATTGCATCGCTATATCGACGAAAATTGTGGAATCCTCGGAATCGTCGTCTTGAACAGAATCACTTATGTAAATAATCTCGTTATCTAAAGGTTGCTTATCCTTATTCAAGAATTTTACAAACTCTTTAATTCCTCCTTCGAAAAAGAAGTTTTCTCGCTCTTCAGTCTTCTTATTATAAATTTCAAACCGAGCTTGAGGGGTTAGGAACGCAAGTTCTCGCATTCGAGCAGAGATAGTAGTAAAATTAAAAATGCCATCAGATTCTTCAAACTCAAAAATGTCCTTATCAGGAAAAAACGTTATTTTGGTGCTCGATTTTTCGCCATCATTTATCTCGATTATTTCTGGTTCTGAGACTTTTAGACCTTTTGAAAATTTTTGTTTATAATACAATCCATCTCGTTCAATTTCAACGATTAACCATTCTGCTAGCGCATTTACTACGGATAATCCAACTCCGTGAAGTCCTCCAGAAATTTTATAGCTTTTGCTGTCAAATTTGCCTCCCGAATGTAAATGCTCCATGATCACTTCGACTGCAGGCTTATTATACTCAGGGTGAGTGTCAATAGGAATTCCTCTTCCGTTATCGTAAATTTGAACCGAATTATCCTTTTTAAAAGTAACCTTAATATAATTTGCGAAGCCGGCAATTGCCTCATCAACTGAATTATCTAATACTTCAAAAATAAGATGATGTAATCCTTTTTTTCCCGTATCGCCAATATACATTGCAGGACGCCGGCGCACCCCATCCAACCCCTTTAATACTTTTATGTGGTCTGCGCCATACCCATTTTTCTTTTTTCCTAAATTGGAATTAAGAGAATCTTTTTTTTCAGAAGTAGAAATGGCAGTATTTTTTGAAGGCGGCCCTGTCATAGAAATACTTAGAGTTTTTTTGTAAAAGTAAAATTATTCATGAATAAGATGATATTTTAACGATTTACATATAATATAAAGTGTTTCTAGCTTATTAATGTTTAGTGGATTTTTAAAACAAGAGGGCACTCTAAAACTCACTAATTTTATACGGAAATATATTATACTTGATAATTTTATTTAGGAATATGTAATATCTATAAAGAAATAGGTCAAAATTAATCCATTAACGAAGAGACCGAGGTTTGAATTCTACTGTTCTTAAGGCTCCGCCTTCTCTATATTCGTATTTATGAATAGTTTAGGAGATATAAGATTCTTCTCTACGTGATCCAACTTATCTGGGCAATATATTAGATTGGATTTGCTTATATTCCAAAATTTTCCCGGTTTAGGTTTTCTAGATACACAATTTAGTCTACTTTCTCCGATTTCGGAAATAATTTTATCTAAAATTGTTCGCTTAGGATTCACTTCGAGTCCCTAAGCGATTTAGCCATTATCAAAATTTCTTTAAGCTGACTATTGACATCGTGCGTTCTAATGATATGTGCTCCGTTATATACCGCGATCGCTGTGGCAGCTAGAGTTCCGTTAAACCGGTTCTCCGGTTCCTCGATATTTAGAACAGCTCCAATGAAAGATTTTCTCGATAAAGCAACCAAAATAGGCTTACCTAGCACCCGTAATTTTTCAAGATTAGTTATGATTTTCATATCACATTCAGGAGTCTTTTCCTCAACCCAGCGACCTATGCCAGGATCTAGTATAATTAAATTCTCGTCATAGCCGTTATTAATTAAATTTTCAATGACAACTCGAAATTCTTCTATAATTTCTTCAATCGTAAGAATATCACCAGGGATCTCTTTTGAAGCCATTAGAATAACCGGAAGCTTTTGTTCTACGACATATTCTTTTAAGCGGGTGTCTGTATTAAAACTACTTACGTCGTTAATAATCACGTTTCTGTCGTATTTTTTTGCAATTTCATGTGCTTTCTTAGCGACTTTCATATATTGAGTATCAATCGAAACCAGAACATCTTTTTGAATGATTTTACATACTGTTTTTATAGCCGGTATTATCCTATTTATTTCTTCCTGTAAGCTAATTTTATTCGACCAAGGGGCCGTCGAGCGAGCGCCTATATCAAGAATTTTGGCACCATTTCGAGTCATTGAAAGGGAAACTGATTTTAATGCAGACATATCCTCATATACAGAACCTTTAAAAAAGGATTCGGGACTTAAATTAAGCACGCCCATAACGATTGGAGGTAAATCATCTCCTATTTCTAGTGATTTAAAAAGTTTTGTGAAAATTTTTGTCATTATCATGAATGCAATAAAAAGTATCAAGTAATTATATTTCTTTTAAAATGATTATAATTGAATAAATATAATGAATATTTTATTATATTCAGAACTTTAACTTAATGCTTTGAAAAAATTAAATTTATTTCATCCCAGAAATCCGTGATTTTCCATATATCCCCTTTTTTTATTTTATTTGAGATAGAATCCATTATTTGACGCAGATTTATAGATTGCTCGTAAGAGATAGTAGACGCAATTAAACCAATCATAAAAAATTGCTCATTTGATTTTTTAGGAAGTCCATCAAACAAAATAAATGCTCTTTTATTTAGTTTTGGAAGAGTGATTAATAAATCTCCAGAAATATCATTCTTATTTCCTGGAATTAGATTTCTATACCCATGAATTATTTGAGAGGCTATTTTCTCTACCTGGAAATCTGGTTCGTGTAGGCTATAATATTGATTTATTATTGGTCCTAAAACCTTATCCCAGTGTATATATATAAAGATCAAATTATTCTTGTTTTCGTCTTCTTCCTTGGAATCTACTGATTTTCTGCTAACTATTGATTTAACTTTTTCGATTTGTTTAATGCTCACTTTTTTGGTTTGAGATCTCAGAAGTTTTCCTTTAATGACTGCAATCAAATCATCTTCAGAAATCGGTTTAATAAGGTAATCGTCAACCCCAAGTTGCTTTCCTGCTCGTATTTCTTCGGGAGATGAGAGTTCAGTAAGAAAGATAAAAGGAATTTTATTCCATTTGGGATTTTTGGTCAATTCTAAAAATAACTTCATACCGTTCATTTCTGGTATATTAATGTCAGAAATTATTAAATTTGGTTGGGATATTTCTTTTTGCAGGATATTCAAGGCTCCATTCCCATTTCTTGCTATCAGGACATCGAAATCATTTTTTTTAAGAAGAATTTTCGTCTTATTAAGGAAAAACTCGTCCTTATCAACTAAAAGAATTAGAAAATTCAAGGTCTTAATATTTGTTATAAATATGAAAAAATTTATCTTTTATCCGATGATTTTATCTATTCGTCTTACTATTAATAATTATTCCTTAATTTAATCCTCTTAAGACATTTAAATCTGGGTTTATCATTTAAGATCAGAAGATAAATTCATCAATCATAACCTTCTAAAAAAGTATAATTAAAAATTCTTTAATACCAAGTCAATTTCAAATTCTAAAGATTTAAATAATTGCGTAGCATAGTTAATCTTTAGGTAATTTTTTACTTGACAGTATGATTAGGAAAAATGCAACCGCTCATTTTAATTGTTGACGACAATCCAGAGCTTTTAACAAGTTTAAAAAGGATTTTAGAAATAAATAATTACAAAGTGAAGACCGCAACGAATGGAAAAGCAGCTCTTAAAATTCTTTCTGATCTATCCGAACTGCCCGATTTGATTATAAGCGATATTGTCATGTCTGAGCTGGGAGGATACGATTTCTTTCAAAAAATTGCGAGTAATGCACAATACTACAACATTCCTTTTATCTTTTTAACAGGGTTATCTTCTCCCGAAGAAATTCGATTGGGTAAAAGATTGGGCGTAGACGATTACATAACAAAACCTTTTAAAGAGGAGGATCTTCTGGCGACGATAAAAGGAAAATTATTTAAAAGAAAGATAACCTCCACTTTGGAAAAAAATCTTGGTGAGGGAAACAAAAATAAATTTGCTTTACCAAATGTCATCAAAATCAATCGTTCCAAGAACATCAAACTATTTTTTGTGGAATGGGATGACGAATTGGGTCCGATCATCGATCATAATTACTATCCAAAAGAAAAAGATAAAAATTTTGATATCGATAAATTAGGACCAAAATTATTTAACGGGATGGTTATGCTTTATGGACAAGATAAAATCGATTCTGCAGGATCAATTTTGATTCACATGGATCGCATACGACGTTATGCTTACCTTTTTTTTTAATTTTTATCTTGTAGGTGGGCGAGGAAAAGCTGAAAGACAAAATTATATGATCGGAGTAATAGCTCCCAAAATTAATTATTATGATTCCTTAAAACTAGAGCAAATTGCCAAATTGATCTCCGAAGACTTAAACTCTACTGAACAATTTGATATAAAATCATATTGGAAAAAGATAACTAGGTTTCTTTAACGAAGCGCAATTCTCTGTTAAAATAAAATTTTACCTATAATTATCTCATATTAGGAAACTAAATTGCGAATTTTTTCTCGAAGGTGGTATAAATGGTTGTTTCAAATATTTGATAAAAATGATCTTCTTTTGCCATTATGTAATTTAATGTATTTAATAATTCGTCTACTTTTTCTTCTGGTACCTCGGGATGCATCTCGAACAGATTAGGATCAAATTTATGTAAAAAAATATCTGTAGAAATCGTAATTTCGTTTTCTCTCAGCTTTGCCAGGATCTTTTGTAGATAATCGATTGCCAAATCGTATTTATCAATTCCTTGAACATCAATGACATATATTAATTTCTGTGCTCCTTTAAAATATTCGTTAAAATTTTCTATATAATCGTTTCGATATTGGCTCTGTCCTCCCAAATCCCATATATTATATTTCGTGTGGTCTAGATAAATATTGGATATTTCTGCACTCTTGGTTGGCTCAATCGAAAGAAAATCGAGCAGATTAATTCTACCCGAAAGACTCATTACTATTGAAGTTTTTCCAACATCGTTTAATCCTGCTATAACAATCTTCATGATATCGGATTTACTATTTGACATAATTTTCTATTAAATTCTTAATGTCTCGAGTTTATTTTCATCCAAAAGTTTTTCATATTCTTGTTTTTTCTGCTCTAATACGAAAGACTGGATAATATTAATTACTTTGAATATGTTTTGGTTTACTATAGAATATACGCGAACATTCTCATCGTTTTTTTCATATGCAATCAGATGCCATTTTGCAAGAACCTTTAATTGTTGAGATGTGTAAGATTGACTAATTTCTAAAGCTTCCTCAATCTCCTTTGCGGTCTTACGGGTATTTCTTAAAAGTTTAATAATTTCAAAACGAACTGGATCGCCTAAAATGCTTAAGAATTCCGTGATTGAAGTTGTTAATTTACTCATTTTCGTACCATGTGTGTTTATGATGAAAAAGATTCCTAACTAGTAATTGATATATATTATATATAAATATGATATTAAAGTTTTTTAATATTGCGATATTGATGGATGGTAATATTTAAATATCATGATATCCCTATCAAAGATATAACGAATTAAATATAAAAAATTGATTAAACTGAAACAATATTTAGACTACGACAAGGACACTCAAAAAATATTTTTAAGTTGTTTTTTTGAAGATTCCAGTATTGTAGTCAAACTTAAATTGATTGACGAGGAAGAGAAAGACGAGAGATTAAAAATAGAACTGTTTAACCTCGCCAGTAGCACATATTTAGTTCATGTTATTTAGAATAAAATATAGATGAGGTAAAAAATGATATGATAAATAGTAAAATTGGTTTAGACGATATAGACATGAAAATTGTACAGATTATTCAAAAGGATCCTACAATAACGCACACAATGATTGCGAAGCGGGTAAATCGTTCGCAACCTACTGTCGGATTGAGAGTTAAAAAATTGGAGAAATCTGGGATTTTACATTATCAAGCGGGATTTAACTTAAATCAGGTTAATTTAGTATATGCAAAAGTTGATATCGAAACTAAATATCCCGAAAAGATTATAAAAATAATTAAAAAATGTCCGTACATGATCCATGCGTATCGCGTTAGCGGTTTAAACAATTTAGTAGTAGTCATTGCAGCTTCAAGCACTAAAAATGTAGAAAAAATAGTGAATTTTCACTTTCGGAACAATCCAAAAATACAAAATGTAACGCTAGAGTTTATCACCGGTATTATTAACGAATTTATATTACCATTGGGTTTAAATTTTAAACAATGCGAATGTTCTAAGGTTATAGATAACGAACAAGAACAATTGTGGGAAGTTGGACACTAATATAATCTAATTTAAAAAAGATTCTAATTATTCAAATAGATAATTAAAAAGAATGTATTAATTATGATTAGACCTGAAATTCAACAATATGAAGTACTAGATAGAGATGACGGATTTTCAAAGTGTTGCGATAATCCCAGTATTATTAAAAGTGAGGGATATTTTGTATGTAAAAATTGTGGAGTTCAAAGCGAAAGAGTTTACAAACATAACAGAGGATATTTTTACAAATACAAAGACGATGTGAATACGAAACAAAATGAAAAAGTCTATAGCAGAATAGGTCCTCGTACAGTAATTAACGGATACAGAGATGGAAAAGGAAGCGAATTGAAACCTTTAATTTTGTCTAGATATAGAAGATTAGCAAAAATTAACAGGGGTTTTAGGAACGGATACGAGAGAAATCTATGGATTGCATTTCCCATTTTTAACAAATATAAATTTACGCTTAATATACCGCAATATATTGAGCAAGATGTGATGAAAATTTATCTTTATATCGCGAAACAAAAGCTGGCCTTAGGACGTACTATAGACGCAATGATGGCCGCATCCGTATATGTCGGATTAAAAATAAATGAAATTGCGATTTCAATCGAAGAAATTGCGGACATAGGCCATATTTCCAAACAAGCGTTAGTTAAGGGATACCAAATAGTCTTTTCGGAAGTATTGCCTAATCTTAATCTTTCAGTAACCAGTTATTCCCCCTATCAATATATTAATCAAATCACAAGTCAAATGAAATTGACTATGAGAGTTAGAAAAACTGCCATCAATCTCCTCAGAAAAGCTGAAGCGATAGGATTGAACTTTTCGGGTAAAGATCCAAAAGGTATCGCAGCGGCATCGATTTATCTTTCGTCCAAAATTTGTGAAGAAGATGAAACTCAAAAAAATATTTGTAAATACGCCAAAGTTTCAGAAGCAACGCTTAGGGTACGAAAAAAGGAAATAAAAAAATTCCTGAAATGATTGTAGAATTTTAATAACTCTAAACCATCTAAATTCTATCTATTTTAAAAATCTTAATTTTCCCATAAAATTATCAGAAGGGGTAAGTATTTTTTTTCTTTTAGTATTAATAAATTATTAACTCGATTTTTTTATGCTTTAATCATTATTAATCAATAGGAACTATACAAAAAAGAGTATAAAAAATAAAAAAATAATGAAACTCGCAACAAAAAGCGACGATTTTAAATCACATTTAAAAAATATTAAAGATAATAAGAATTTAATGTATTAATTCTAAAATAAATAGAATCCAAAAAAGAGCGAACAAAAAACGGGAATAAAATGAGTAATTTTATGTTCATGTTGTTTATTGCTGGGATGAATACCAAATCAAAAAGAGCGCTCAAGAATATAAAAAGCATACTAAGCAAAATGAACATAGATTACGATTTAATCACGATTAATCTCTTAGAAAATATTCAAATTGCCGAAACAACTAGAATTGTCGCTACTCCAATGTTAATAAGAACGAAACCTGGACCGATAATGAGATTTGTGGGCGATTTCTCAAATTTGGAATCTGATTTGATCGTAAGTTAAAGCTTAATTTCTGAAGAGTCATGCAAAAATTATCTAAAATTCCCAGTGGTATTGAGGGCTTTGATTACATTTCTAAGGGAGGTATCCCTCTAAATAGAACGACTTTAATTTCGGGTACTCCGGGGAGTGGAAAAACGATATTTTGTGTTCAATTTCTTATTGGAGGGATTGAAAACGCAAATCAACCGGGAGTTTTTGTAACTTTTGAAGAATCACCTCAAGATATTGTTGAAAATATGATTGACTTCGGTTGGGACATTCAAAAGCATATAGATAATGGGCTTTGGAAATTTGTTGACATTTCGCCATATGTTAATGACGATTTTGAGATTAAAGGAGATTATGATCTAAGCGGGCTTCTGATTAGAATCAAGAGCACAATAAAAAAAATTGGGGCAAAAAGAGTAGCGTTAGATTCGTTAGCAGCTCTCTTTAACCAATTCCCCGATTCCTCCATTGTAAGAAAAGAAATTTTAAGGCTTAAAACTTGTCTTAAATCTTTGTCAGTTACATCGCTAATCACATCAGAATACTACGAGGACTATCCTAAATATCATCAATTTGAAATCGTTGATTTTGTCAGCGATAATCTAATAATTTTAAAGAATAGTCCATCGCGGGAATATCGCAGAAGAACCATAGAGATTCTTAAATATAGGGGCTCTGATCATAGAAAGGGGCAGCATTCTTTTACAATAAGAGCCGACAGAGGAATAGTTATTATTTCTTTTGAAAGACAACTAGATCCGTTGAATATTAACACAAAACGAGTTTCATCAGGTTTGGAAGATTTAGACGAGATCCTCGGAGGAGGACTTTTCCAAGGATCAACCACTCTTATTTCTGGACAGACTGGTACAGGAAAAACACTATTATTACTTTCAATGTTAAATGGGTTGTTACAGAAGGGAGAAAAATGTATCATGTTTAACTTTGAAGAAAGTAGAGAACAAATCTTGAAAAAAGCCCTGTTATGGAACATTGATTTAGAAAAAGCAGAAAGAGGGGACCAGTTTAGGTTATATAATATTTACCCAGAATCACAAGAAATTGAAGATCTTATAATTGATGTTAAGACCAAGTTAAAAGAATTTTCTCCTAATCGAGTATTTATTGATAGTATTTCTGCGTTAGAACGAATAACCACGGAAATCACTTACAGAGAATCTTTAATTAATATGCTCCTCTATTTTCGAGAAATGAATATAATCGGATTTTTAACGAGTACCTCGCCCGCTGTTGAATTTACTTTATTAAATTCACAAGAACATATTTCTACGCTCTCAGATGCAATAATTTTGTTGCGATATTTTGAAAGAGATGGCAAAATTGGTCGGGCTTTAGCTATAATGAAAATAAGAGACTCAGATCACTCAAAATATTTCTTAGAATACAAGATTAGTGATAATGGCGTGAGTATCCTTTCCCCAATAAAGCAAAATATGGGAATCTTCAAAACTTTGAATGTATAGAACTACGTTTTTAATTTTTCCCTTACACAATACTCGTATTCAAAACCAATATTAACAATAATAATCCTAATCCTGAGGTTAAAAAACCAATAATGATTTCCCCCTTTCTCTCATTAAAATTTTCAAAAAACAACGATCCTAACGGCGTTGCAATAATACCGGCAATAACTATGGTTGATAAAAGTGCGATATCAGAAAGGACAATATTTCCGAAAAAAAGAAGATAGAGTAGAAAGCCCAATCCTGAAATTGTCGATTCAGAAAACGAAGTTAAAGTTTTAATCCCCTCGTAATTACCATCTTTGAATACTTTTTTGTAGGTTATCAAAGGCCCATATCCTGCTCCGGAAATTATTTGATTAAAAGAC
>WJKD01000955.1 GCA_014729315.1 Promethearchaeota archaeon
AGAGTACGATGAAACCGTACACCAGGCAGGCGTACGTGAGGTCAAAGAAGAAACGAACCTCGACATCAGGATCAGCCGGCTGTTGGGTGTTCACTCCTCCTTTGAAAGCCCGGACAAACACATACTTGTAATTGGTTTCGAGGGCGAACTGCTCAATGGCGAATTAAAAGCCGGCGACGACGCCGAAGAAGTCCGCTTTTTCGACATTGATAAACTGCCGGAAAACATCGCCTGGCACTGTCATGTCCATTTTGTGAGAAAGGCAATTGAAAAAGCAGAACGCCAATAAGATCATCCCATCATCGTAGCAAAATCATTTTATTCACCTGGCTGTACTTCCCGCAAGTAAATACACACAGGTAAATACCGCTGGCGACCTGTATATTTTGCTCATTGCATCCATTCCATAAAACTGTATGAATTCCTGCCTCTCTCCATTCTTCATTGACCAGAGTTTTTACAATTTGCCCCAGAATATTTGTAACATACAACTTAACCTGCCCCAACTCCGGTAATTGATAGTGAATTGTAGTGCTTGGATTGAAGGGATTGGGGTAGTTATTTGAAAGCTTATAGTATTCAGGAATTGATGAAATTCCCGAATTGTTCTCATCAATGTAATTTTCAGTACCCACAATCAGCCGGAATGAGCGATCTGTTCTTTGTTTCTGCTGGCTGAACAAAAAATATTCAGGATTGGCACGGACATCTCTGGCGACCTTTCGATCGTTATCGATCAAATGAATTTGGTATTCCTGTGGCACATTACCAAATTCAGCAAAAGTCAGTTTAATCCGATTTATATTCTCTTCAGCAGTCACTTTAAAATCCCAGTAGTTACCAGCCTTTTGAGGAGCCCGAATGTCAAACGCGTAATTTGTTGCATATTCTCCCCAATCGGGATGAGGGAAATACAATTGAATCCCGCCGAGGGAAGGTGGTTCGGGTAAATCAAATTTGTCATAATTATCTCTCGAAAAATCAGAAATGCCAACAAAATTCATTTCATCAATCAATTTATCACTTTCAGCTATAATTTGGAATTTCCATCTGTATTTATTTTCAACTTTTGATAACGAGTTGCTTTTGTATAATAAATTTTTGTTTGGATAAACTAATAATGATTCGTTTTCTGAGAATGTATGTATCGCATATCCATTCCAAGGATTTAGATATTGATCGTTTTCATCGGATATTTTACTCCATCTACTCTCAAAAGACCAGAGTGTGAAAGTATTCTTAGATCCTAAAAGCAATTGACTTATTGGAATTGCAAAGTTGAATGGATTGCCAATGAGATTCCATCCTTGTTTTAAGTGAATTGCAAATGGTTGGTCTGTTCGTAAAGAAGTACCAGCCCCACTGTCAATAATTTTACCCTCATCCTTAACTATCAGAAAAAAACCTTTTCCTGGAGCGAAATTGGATACAGAATCACTCCCTTCATTATAAAAAACATAGCAATCAGGGGGTGCATACTGCGGATATTTGCAGTCTGCTAATCGCCATTCTTTGCGTTGCCTTGTTGTGTCATAAATTTCCAAGTCATCAGCGACCACATCTCTTGGATATGGTTTTTCTAAGTTCAAAGGAATAGAAAATATGCGATATGCTCCAGTTCCAGTCCCAGCAGGTTGAAAAACTGCATTACCTGAGGCATTCACTCTTGTTTCCCCTGTGCCGGAAACATGAACGGGGATCGAAAAGTAATTATCGTCAGGGACTATATTATTATTTTCACTCCCATCCTCGGCAAATATAATATATTCCACTCCCCTGGTCGTAACACTATCTCCCGGAATAGTGAAAGAAAAGCTGTCCGCTTCAATTGCGCCCATTTCAACCAAGATTTTAAATTGAGATACTCCACCATGTCGGTACCTTAACCATACATTTTTAATGCTCGAAAGTGAATCAGTCACCTCAGCCGAAATGATTATTGGTTGTGCTTTTTCTATAACAACTGGCTTGCTATGTTTAATCAGCGGCTTCTCCAAATCCTTGCACTTCCCTTCGACTTCCAGTCTATAGATTCCAACAGCAAACGCATCACTTTCAATAATTACAGTATTTTCTAAGGATTTCGGAGAAACAAAATCCGGCTCAAATTTTATATAAAATTGTGCCGAATTCCCAGGCCGGATTGGCTTAAAAATTTCATCTGGAATAACCCTATAAATAGAATCTGAATCTTCATGCTCTAAATATATTTTATTTATATTCAGCGCAGCGTTACCAATATTTGTAATATTTACAGTTTCTCGCTTAACAGTGCCAGGATTAACATCTCCAAAATTAATTAGCTCGGGTTCGACTTTGAATTCCGGCGCAATGCCATATCCAATCAGTGGCAAATTCAGTAACGTATCGTCATAAGAATTTGAAATAATATTTAGTGTACCCGGACGTCTGAAATTACTATCCGGTTTAAAATAGATCGTAATGTTCGAGCTTTCTCTGGCAAGCAGACGAGTGGTGTCCATGCTTTCATTAAAATAACTTGCGTCTGAAAAATATTCTCGTATAAACAAAGTGTCCGAACCGATATTTGTTACCGTCAATCCTTTTATAGCTTCCGAACCAACAAGTGTTGGAGGAAATATCAGGGAATCGTTAGGTTCAATGCTAATATTTGGACCACTATAACAGAAACCAGTCAGAACTACAGTATCTCCGTTAAAAAATGTATCGCTTTCGAGAAGTAGCTTAGCATCGTATTCGCCAATCTCTGTCGGTGAAAATGTCACCTGATTTAAAATATTCTCATTCTGCGGGATGTTTAATACCGTGTCAGAAACATCAAAGTATTGTGCATCTTTACCAAAAATGCTGGGCTCACCATGAAAATCTGCCGTCCCGCTATTATAGATTTCGAGTTCCTTCGTTGATTTTGTATTTATCAGCACCAGACCAAAGTCAAAAGTATCCGGCATAACTATTGTAGGAGCGATACTCCTGCCTTTGACTGTCACTGTATCGTGCCCGGCAGCATTGTTTGTGACAACTATTAACTCTTCATTCAGCGTGTCTGAATCTAATGGCTTATAGGTGAGTATTAACTCCTTATTAACACCTGCATTCAACGAAAAATTTGTATCGCTTAAAGCTAAAAAAGGATTTTCCCAATTTATATCGCTGACTTCAAGAAGCGCATCACCATTATTCAAGACAAGGATTGTATCAATCTTGTCGTCTTCGATATTGACTAAACCAAAATCTATTGTTTCAGGATTCAGTTCAATAATAGGTTGGTTCACGACACATTCACCGTTTAGCGTAATTACATTATCGCCAAAGCTCGAGTTACTATAAATCTCTAGTAGACAATGCCTGAACTGCCCCTTGTTTTCCGACGAAAATGTAACTATTATAGGAACTGTCGAACCAGTAACTATCGTCGCAGTAGTTGGATCAGCCGTGAATACTGCACATTCATAGCATCGAATATCATAGATTTCCAGTGTCTCTCTGCCAATATTTTTAATCGAAAAATGCCAGCTATCACTGTCGCGCGGCAATATTGGTCTGAACTGATGGTCAGTCGCCGATAATTCAATTCCCGGTCCTAAAATGCCCTGCCCCGTAATCGATTTTAATGAATCACCATAAAAAATAACCTCATTATCCGTGCTCATAAATTTCAATGTATCGGGATAGCTTATGGTATCAACCGGAGTAAACGAAATTTCAAAATCTGTGACTGAATTTTGGGGAATAACACCTGAAGCAGGAGCAATTTCGTAAATATCTGGATGATTCATGAATTTTGCTGTATAGTCAAAATCAGCGTCTCCGACATTTTCAACTAATAACGAGCACTTTTTAGTTGTGTTAGTCGGGGTAAATCCGAAATCACCGCAGGATTCGCCGATTATAATTTCCGAGTTGATACCTTGTCCGGTTACAGCCAAAACGGTATCACTATTGAAGGCATTGCTTTTCCAGAACAACCTACCCTGCAGGGTATCCTGTGTTTGTGGCGTATAAGAAATAGAAAAATCAGTTGCAGAATTCGGATGAATCACATTGCTATTCAACGAGAAATTCACATCGGGATCACTGGGAACAACGTCTTCGATGATGAGCGGTAAGGTACCGCTATTATCAACCTGGCTGAACAAGCTATCAGATTTGCCGACCTGGACCGAACCAAACTTCAACGGATTGGTTGCGAAATGAATGATCGGTTCTGCTTGGAATTGAAATATGCCCTTCCCAAGCGTACTTGCAAATAATACTTTTGAAGAATCAGGATGAAAAGAAACATGGGAGATAATATTTTTGTAGTTATATAAATTTTCGTTAAACGCGCGCCAAGTATTCCCATTATCAAGGCTTTGGTAAATTCCATTATCCTCTGTCACAACATACATTATACCTTGACGATCCGGATCGATAATAAGTTGTCGAATCTCTTGATGTTCAATTGTAATCGCATCGAGCCGATCCCACCTGTCACCCGTGTTTTTACTCAGATATATTCCCTTTTCCGTACATCCCCAGATAATTTTACTATCATATGGAGAACATTTAATATCAAAAATCTCGCTGAATGGCGGAAAACCATTTGTCACATTTTCCCAATTGTCTCCTCTATTTATGCCCCGATAAATTTTCCCAAGTTCTGTGCCGGCAAAAATCGTATCCGGCTGATCAGGTTTCAAAATCAGCGTTTGAACCGGGCTTTGTGTCGGCAACTTCAATTCAAAGCTGTTATATGGTGCAGCACTACGGAAAACACCATTCTCCGCACCAAAAAAAAGATATGAATTAACCGGGTCAACAGCAATACTATAAACAGATTTCTGCTCATCCCCAGATAAATAAGGCAATTTCTCCCAATTTACGCCCCAATCTTTCGAATGATAGATCCAGTCTTTATCAACGCCAGCGAACAGTTCATTACCGTTTTCAGAATTTACAGTAAATAAGTTAATAGGCGATGTTGGTAGATTATGCATGGCGTGCCAGCTATATCCGTCATTGTCGCTATAAAAGCCACCGTTTGTTGTCGCTGCATAAAACAGTGCCGGATTCAGCGGATTAATTAAATGTTGATTCACTTGCGGAGCTGTCAATCCGGTTATCGTTTTTTGAAACGTGGCGGCACGATCTTTACTTTTATAAACGCCTTCCGGGGTTGCACAATAAACAATACCCGGATCATTCGGATCGAGTAATATAGAATTTATTTTTATATTCGACAACCCTGTAGATGTATAATTTTTATAGCGGGCTGATACATCTTTGATCAATAAACCACGAGATTCAGTTCCGATAAATAAATTCTGAGAATTTGAGGTGAAACAATTTATTTTATCATCGATGAACAATCGATTGTCACTACTAAAAATCTTCCCACCGTCACTGCTAAAATAAACATCATTAGACCTACCTGCATAAACCTCCCAACTATTTGCCGGATTCACAGAGAGCGTATTAACGGGTTCCGTCCAAAGATTGTTATCATGAGATTCATAGGGCCAAACCAATCCATCTTCACTCTGCCAGATACCGTTGCTGGTACCAACAATTATTTTCTTCTTACCACCTATTTTGCAAATCAGCACGGTATATACATTAACAGCAAATCCTTTATGTTCTAAAGTATCTGGTTGAATCCAGTTCTCACCGCCATCTGCGCTGCGCCAAATACCTTTTTCCGAATATCCGTATCCAATCCGATTGCCAACTGCTGCGTAAATAATATTCGTATCTTCAGGATCGATTGCAATGGCATTCACATGACAATTTGGCAGCCCGATTTTCTTCCAACTACCAGCGCTATCTGTACTTTTAAAAATACCATTTTCAGTGCCGGCATAAATAATGTTAGTTTTAATCGGATCGATCGCTACACTCAATATATTCCTGTTGCTTAATCCATCATTTATTTCCCGCCAGTGCCCGGCATGGTCCACACTAAGAAATATCCCCCCACCTTTTAGCCCGCAGTAAATCCTCGACGGATTTACATCGATATTTGCTAACGCCCGCACATGTCCCCCGAACATCCCACTGTCAGGATGGGTTGGCAG
>WJKD01000956.1 GCA_014729315.1 Promethearchaeota archaeon
AAATTGCGCTGAACGGAAAGACCGCGACCGAGCTGATCGAAACGCAGAAGCGGTACGATATTTTCGTGCGTTTTCAGGAGCCGTTCCGGAAAGATGAATCGGACATCGAAAATATTCTGATCGAAACTGCTGCGGGGTACCGCATTCCTGTCAGCGAAGTGGCGAGCATCATCGAGGACCGGAATCCGGCAATTATCCGCCGCGAGAACGCGCTGCGCCGGGTGATGATTCAGTGCAATGTCAACGATCGCGACATCGGCAGCGCGGTGGATGAAATGAAAGCCAGAATTGCCGGACTGCAGATGCCTTCCGGGTATTTCATCACATTCGGCGGGACGTATGAAAATCAAATCCACGCGATGCGGCAACTGACCGTTGTGATCCTGCTGACAATTGTCATCGTGTTCTCACTGTTGGTGGTGAGTTTCCGCTCCGTGAAAAATGCCCTGCTGATCATAATCAATATTCCGCTGGCACTGGCTGGCGGTATTCTGATCCTGTTCATTTCCGGGAATACGCTTTCCGTGCCGTCGATTGTGGGATTCGTTGCGTTGATCGGGATCGCGGTGCAGGACGGCATCGTGCTGGTCAGCCACATCAACGGATACAGGAAACAGAGGATCGACATTCGGGAGGCTGTGGTCAAAGCGGGCAACAATAAAATCCGCCCGGTATTAATGACGACATTCACCACCATGCTCGGACTCGTCCCGCTGGTGCTGCGTCATGCGACCGGCTCGGAAATCCAGCAGCCGCTGGCAATCGTCATCATGTTCGGGCTGCTCTTTTCGACGATCATCACGCTGGGCGTGCTACCGACGCTTTATTTGGTGATGGAGAAAAGCAGGTAAATACAAAGGCTCATGAGGTCTGCAAAGATAGATAATATAAGATTCTCTTATCTCCATACGGCAATTAGATGTAAAAATACGTTTTCGGAACAAGCTAGAATTTAGACTCTGTAAAATTCAGTCTTTGTGAATTTCTCTTGCCAGGCGAATTCCTTCAAAAGCGGGCAGCCGATTGTAACTTCGCATTTTAATGATAAATACACACCAAAAAGCCTGAAGCGTTTTTTTAAGATGTTCTTCTTGATTCGTATAGAGGTAATGTTCCGCCAACGTTAAAAGCTGGTGTTTGGCATTCGTGTAGTTTTTACTAATTTTTCTGTCACGAACCAATTCGATATCATCAATTTCGAATTTGTTTTTATCAATCTTGTTTAGAAAATCCAGACTTTGTTCCAAATCAACAGGTTTCTTTAAGTAGAATACCGAGCTTTGCTCAAGCTGTAGAACAAAATCATGAGAATGTCGTGCGAATTGATTCTGGTAATTATGAACCTCGTTTTTCATCAAACTAAGCTGATTTATTGAAGCTGATAAGTGCCTTTCGATAACCGATATATCAGACGGTTGATAAGAATTGTAACCAACTTTACTATACTGTAATCTGCTTAGTTCAATCAACTGTTGCTCCAACTTTTCGAGGTGAGTTTTGTCAATTTCAATGGGGTAACTTAATTTCTGGGCATTATTTGATAATTTTGATTTCAATTTTTTAATTTCATTAATTTCTCCCAAAAATTGATCAACTTCAACAGGAAGCCTTTTTAGTAGCTCCTCAGAATCTTTTCTAATTAACATGTTATAAATATCATCGAATTTTTTTCCAAGAGAACTTAACTTTTGATGTAATAATTCTAACAAATGAAGTAAAGTCGGATGGTATTCTGGATAGCGTTGAATTTCATGAGACATAGCATTTGCAAATTTTTCATTAAACTCATTCGTAAGCTCCGTGTTACTTCCAAATAAAAACTGTTTATCATGAATCCAGTATCCAATTCGATTATTTGCCAGAAATTTGAAATTCGGATCCGAATCGTCCTCATTTATTGAAACCTGTTTCAATTCATCTTCAGTTGCCAACCGGAAAGAAGATTTAAAATGCCCTAACCGACGTGCTTTATTATTTAGCCACCTCGTAAACTCCAAGGCATCGGCATATCGGATTCCGCGAATAGGCTTAAGTCCTTCCCCTTTGGGATAGCTAAAAGCTCTCCACTGATCCGGGCGATTATTGGTCTCATCGATAAAATCCTGATATTCAACCTGACTAACCATGAACGGATCGATTTCTGTGTCATCGCTTAAGCGAACCATTTTCTTCAAACGAATTTCAAAGATTAAATCAGCCGCCATTTTTCGTTTCTCAGATTCATGGGAGTCTATCTCTGTGAGCAATTCCTTTTCAAGTCTTCTTCGTGTATCAGGCTCAATTCTTAATGCTTCCAAAGATATTTCATAGGCTAATTTTAATTTTTCCAGTCTGTTTCCCGTAGAATTCAAGCACTGTTTAACAATTTCTGTTGCATCAGCAATAGCAGAGTAAAGAAGTATTGTTTCATGCCACCAGCTTTCCCCTACTCTTTCAACGATAATGTTATTTCTTTTTGATTCTTTTATCTCAGCGGCTGCTAAATATTCCTGGTAAGTTTTATGTGAAAATTGTATGTGTTCTTTATCCACTTCAATTAAAAAACCGGTTTCGCGCATTATTGCTTCGATTATTTCTCTGCTATTTTCGGGCTTAAGGTTCAACGATTCGAGGGATGTTCTGAGAATTTCCGCTACTGTTTCATAAGATATTTCTTGCTTTCCTCGTATCATCATATTCATTGCCAGAATTTGCAGAAGAAAAAGCTTCTGATAAATTCCGAGTTTTACACCTCGTATTTCTGTTTCCATCCGTCGACTTAGCAAAACCTTGCAAATATCCGCGTAAAGTGCGGCTCTTCGCTCTGGCAAGTCGCCGATAAACCTATGAACCATTGTGATCATTGTCAATAAGAGCGGATTGATCGCTAATTTTGAAAGGGCTTCAGATTTTGTAATTCTTTGAAAGAGGTCTTGCGCCTTATTTTTCGCGTGGACTTGAATTTCCAATCCCTTTTTCTTCAATCCGGCTGCTAATACTTCTACAGAACTATACCAATTATGCACGAAGGTATGAATTTGCTTAAAATCAAAATCAATTAACTCCAGAATAGTGGCTTTTAATTCGGATTCATAATTTATCATCGAATGATAGCCATGTGGACGGGAGGTGATAATGAACTTAACAGAGTGATATAATTCCGTTTGTTTTTTTACCCAATTATATACCTGTTCCCTTTCCTTTTGATCTGCAACCTCGTCAAGACCATCCAGCATAACGATGCATTTATTCTTATTTTTATGAAACTGGCGCTGGAACCAAAATTTTGGTGGTTCCAATTGTTTGGCATCATTTTGAATAATCTCTGCCAGCGTTTTATCCCTTCCTTTATTCGACGAAATTTCTTTTGCAAAACTTTTAAACTGCAATAGAACAGGAATATATCGTTTCTTTTTTACCGGAGTGTCCCGTAGCGCCAATCGAAGCGTGATGTATTGGAGCAGCGTGGTTTTACCTGAACCGGGTTTTCCGATTAACATCAAAATTCGAAATTCCGGATCGTCTTTTTCAAGCAAAGTCCATATCTCGGTTTTAAACTCATCTTTTTCTCTCCTTTTTCTATGGTAGAATGTGAGCTCAAGATCGATGAAGACATCTTGCAATTTAAGCAAATACGGACTTTGAACTGACATCCCCTGGACATTAAAAAAGCTGTGGTTTGCTTTTAAGTTCTGGATATAGCGTTTAAAAAAGCCGGAAAAAACTGACTGACAATAATATTCTACCGGATCATGAATGCGTTTGGAAAAAGTATTTATAACAGTTTCTTTGGTCTTCTTCAAAATTTCTTTTAAGATTGAAAAAATAAACACAAAAAGCAAATAGATTGTATAAATGAAAAGAGAAACAAATGGATATTCCTTTATAAAACGTTCAAACGAGTCAATTGCTATTAGACTATAAGGCAGTGCTGATAGAAGCAGTTTGAATATAATAGTTTTAAAATTGAGAGAATCCTGATTACCATTTCCATTTTGTTGACCCATAGTGTCTTATCCTATAATCTTAGGTGTTATTCACCAATGGCATATAAATACCCATCATCAGCAACGATGTAAAGTGTTTGATTTAATACTAAAGGCGTGGAACGTACGGGTCCATCAACGACCAGGCGCCAGAGCATGTTTTGAATATTGCCAGCCTCAAGGGCTAAGATTTCCCCGGCATCGCTGCCCACATAAATAACTCCTCCTGTTAAAGCAGGAGAAGAATAAATAGCACCGTTGGCTTTAAAGGTCATTATAGGCGTCCAATTTTGTGTGGAAATCCGTTCTTCATTTCTCTGATCTGTTAAATCAAACGTTTTAAAGACATAAATGAGAGAATCGGCTGAACAGAAATAGACCAATGAATCATCTATTGCCGGAGATGCATGAATAGCTCCTTTGGCTTTGAATCTTTTCAAAATATTCTGAACAATAAAGCCACCTTCGCTGTGCCTGGAATTTATTTGTTCAGGAATTGCATAAACATACCCTGCGTGATCACCAAAATAGGCAACTCCTTTCGAAAATGCAGCAGATGCAGTTATTTTCGCTTGCGCCGGATATACCCATGTTGTATTAATGAAAAAATTCGCATTCGGTTTGTTTATAGAGATCGCATAGAAGCGACCATCATGACCGCCGAACATTGCCAGTGAATCGCCCACTACCGGTGGGGCAGTAATCTTGCTTTGTCCTTCCGTCCAAACCCAATTCGTGAATCGTTCGTATCGATAGTTTGCACTTCGAAATTGACCCGAATTTGTACCAAACAGAACGCGACTGGAGGTCGCCAGTGGCGAACTATCATGGATTTCCTGGAAATAATCCATTCGGGGATTATTTTCAAAAATTTTAATCTGCCTGAAGTCTGATAAAGGCAGGATAAATAGAGTACCGCGTGGGGCATCAAGCCATAAGAGATCGTCCAGAATTGCCGGCGTTGATTGAGAGAAACCATGTTCTTTATTGATGAAATGAATTTTTTCGCCATTCGCCGGATTAAGAAAAACAATCCCTCCCAATTCGGGCGCCACCTGAATCAGCATATCAATATACATAATCGGAGATATAAGTCCCACCTTACCAACATAGGTCCGCCATTTTACGACAGGGGAAACAATTCCCTCTCCTGGTATTCTTCCGGTTCGGTTTCGATTAAATCGAAATTGGGGTGTATAGTTTTCACGTTGCGAAGTTATCGTTTTTCGCTGCCAATTTTGTAACTGATCGTATTGATTTTTTAAAATGTTAATTGTCTGTTCGAGTGTCGGATTTTTTCCCCGGGCACTTTCAAATTGTTTTTCGCCCTTATCAGGATCATTTTTATAAAAGTTAAATAGTGCTTCGGTTAGGTCAATAGCACCGCTTTGCTCGCCAATCATCATTTGGATGTTTTTCGCAATAGCGCTTTTCAGGATATAGTCGGAATTGTATAATTCTGATTCAAAAGGGGTTTCTGCGAAGCGTGACAAATTAGCAAAGAATTGGATATACTCGTTTAACGATATTTTTTCAAGGAACATCGGATGTTTTAGAATCCCTAAAAAATAGGGAGCTGCTTCAATCGCGTCATCCAGTGAAATATTCTTTGCTGAATCAGGCTCTGCTTTTTCTAATAGTGCATTTGCGAGCCCGATTTGGGCTGTAAGATTTTCAGGCTGATAAAACAAGATATTTCGGTAGGTTTGAATAGCCGACTCCAAATTCCCCTGCCCTTTCAATGCAGCAGCTAATCCCACGGCTGCGTTGACAGCTTGAATATTTTTGCGCAATACCGCCTGAAAATGTTTCTCTGCCTGAGACCATTTTTTCTCGTTTAAAGCAATATTCCCTATAATCAGATTCGCAGAATCAACCAGCACCCTGGATTCCAGTAATTTCTGTGCCAGAACTAATGCACTATCCGGCTGATTTTTCCGGTAACTATTCATTATTTTTTCAAAGTGGAGCGAAGCTTTATCTTCCTGATTTCTGAATGCCTGAGTTGCATTTTCACTGATAATAATAACAAAAATCAGAATAAAAATAATGGAAAATGAAATAAAATAAACTGATTTGAGATTCCAGTTCTTTATTTTTTCCAGCGTAGTATTGATTTTTTTAATCGAAAATATTTTCAACATGGCAACTAATTTCTTTATTGTTCATTCGAATTGCTTAATTGAGTTTTTAATACAATAGCTTCCTTAATGAACTTTTTTTGGGGGATCAACGATTTTTGGTATAATTGTATTGCTTTGTTTAAAGCTATTATGGCGCTTTGCGTATCATTATTATCCGAAAAGTAATGGGCTGCCTTGACATATTCATGTGCTTGCGGAATAATTACTTTATTTATTCGCTGCTCTCGTTGATATAACGGAAAGCAAACCAGCAAAAGTACTAAAAAAGCGATAATCGTTGCTCTATTTTTTTTCATCAGAGTATTCATGATATTGTCAATTCTTTTTAATACAATTAATGGTTAATTTTAATTATTTATGAGGTGCTTATAATGATCTTTAATTAGCAAATTATGCTTTGAGACAAGTTCATTGAAAAATTCAAAATCAGTATTAACTCTGGTAATTTTTGAATAATCGCCAATAACTTCGCTCAGAATAAATTGCGAAAAAGATGCCGGGAATAATGACATCAAAATAGTATCTTCATCTGCAAGATATCGTTTTTGTAAAAGACGCCAGGCTTGATGAAATTCTCTCCTTAACAAAATTAGTCTTGCGCCATCAAGTGGTTGAAAATTTGATTTGTGATACTCAAAAGCAAGTTGAATTAAAAGCTTTTTTTCTTCATTGATAGAATTTGTCCAACAGCGCCTGATAAAGCGATCAATGACTTTTTGTGTTTTGTTAGACCAATTAGGAGCTATTCGTGAAAGATAGTATTGCTCGACATCGCGGGTTGAATGAAAATATTCGCAACACAGTTGTAAAATCAAGGGAATACCATTACTCACCTCGATCAATTTTAATACATGATTCTCATCTTTCAAGTAATTGGGAAAATGTTCGCTAAGATACTCCCTGACTTCACTGTCCGAAAATGGTTTGAGCACAATAGTGGAAAAGATATTGAAAAAAGGAGATACGAGGAGTTCAGTATCATGACAAAGCTGAGACAATTCAGTCAACGTGCTGACAACCAGCCCGAAATTATAATCGACTTTGTTATTTGCCAAATTTTTTAAGGACCACAAAAATTCACCACCAAATTGGGGATTGGCTAACAGGTTGTCAAAATCATCGAGGAATAAGATAAAATTAAAATTTTCTAATTTTGCTTTATAGAAAAAATTTTCAACTGTATAATAATCGAGATTATTTTCTTTTGATAATCTTGTAGCAGTAGATTTCAGCGCCTCATGATGCAGATTTACTTTCAGATGTAAAAAAATATCACGCCAGAAATCATCCGGTGAGTACACTTTTGTCGGAAGGTATTCAGGGCATGCGAAATACAAAATATGAAAAATATTTGTATCAAATTTAAATCGTGAAAGCGTATCTGGTTCAATTAAATATTTTAACAATGCAGTTTTCCCGAATCCGCTATCACCCCGGAGGGCACAGCTTTGATTTTGATATTTGATCCTCGTTACAACGGCGTCAATTTCCTGCTTCCGTCCAATGAAAAAATCCATCTTCATAAATACAACCTAACTTTTTTGTATTAAGGAGTGTTGATATTCTTCAATCGCTTTTCCAATCGGATGCGTTTCTTTTAACCAGTACCTGACAAGGTCAATTTTGAACATGAAACTATCAAAATGCGCATCGCCTGAAATAATTTCCAGATCGATGAGATGATTGAGTGCTTCTCTCAGATTTTTATCTTCCATGGAAAAATGTAATTCCTTTAGGCGTGCACCGATTAAATTTAATCTTATTCTTTCATTTTCATTCCGAGATAGATCAGAAATGGTTGCCATGGCAATTTTTTCGTGCCAACTGGCAGTATTCCAGATATAATCCAATTGACCGGAACCCGCCAGAACAGTTTCCTGCAGTGCGATATTTACATCATTTATAGTGATGTAATTCTTTTTATCGCGGCGATATTTATTAAACAATCCATGACAAATTAGCTGGATAAAATAAGGTTGCCCTGCGGTCATTCGATAAATTTTTTCCACGGTGAGTGGGTCGTATCGAATATATTCTTTTACTGGTTCCTGGATGAGTTTATAACTGCTCTCTTTATCCAAATAACCAAGTTTTACATACTGCGTAATATTAAATAAGACATTCCAGTAATCGCTTCGCATTTCATTTAATTTATGAGCTCCTGCCAGAATGAAGCTGAGTTGATCCTGATATTGCATGAGATCTCTCAGAAAAGGGAAAATATCGCGATCCAATTTGCCATCATTCACCCGGCGCTCTAATTGTTCGAATTCATCCAGCATTAATAGTAGTTTTCTATTATTTATCTTTTTATATATATTTGATAGAAATGTGTCTGTAAAATATACAGACGGATCTTTAGAAAAATCATCAAATTCAGGTCTATAAGTTCGGATTCCCTTTCTTTCTAATTCCCGAACAATTAGAGTTGAAATGCGGAACAGGAAATTTTGAAGACCAGGCGTAATTAGACTTTCCAGATTTATATAGACACAAAGGTATTCTTTTAGATCGAGATGATTTTGCATCTGAATTAACATCGAACTTTTTCCCGTGCGGCGTTGACCATGTAAGACGATGATGTTATCTTTAAATTGACCTTCAAGATTGTTTCGAATTTTTTCGAATTCTTCTCTCCTGCCAAAAAACATCCTGGGCTCAGCAACTGCCGAACCAGCAATATATGGATTAATCAGATCGCCAATCTCATACTTTTTGTGGTCTTTAGTATCTTTTTCGATGAACTGAATAATATCTGCATATTCAAAGTCTAATTTATTTCGATCCAGATCCAGGTATTCAATTTTGAATAATAGACGCTGGGCGCCGCCTTTCAAAGGTGTGATACTAAATTCCAGTAATCGTTTTGCTTTTGGTTCTATCATGGGAAGATAGCGAGTATTTTCTCCTGTAATTTTATAGGAATCATCCACCGGTCTTGTAAGCATTATTTTCACATTCTGAGCAAGTGCTGTCCCGGCATTGTATATTTCGACTACAATAATACTCGATTCTTCCCTTGTGGTAACCATTTGGGTTTTTAAATCGACAATAAGCTCAATTGAGCCTCGAAGCTGATCATTTTGAAGCATAACCCAATTTTGGAAACGGGAAACAATATCTTTAATTATGTTCTTTTCGAGATCTTTTCCCTGCAATGTTTCCAGTTCCCTTTGAATTTCAACCAAAATAACCATTTGCATGGAAACAAACGGAATTTTGTTTTCATTCTCCAGTCTTTCAAAAAGGTCCTGATAATTATTTAATCTTAAGAAAAGTCGAAAAATCGTATGCAACTTAGCTTCTTGCGGATCAGTGATCGCTAAATACTCTGTTATTGGCTCATCCGACCGGGTTATTTCACTCAAACCATGGGCACTTGCAAGTATGCTCAAGTTTTTATATATTAGCGAGAATTCATGAGCAAGTGGATCATGGTCAAGTTTCTTATAAAGCTTGGAAAGCTTTGTCAGATATATCTCATATGCTTTTCTTTGATCGAATGCGTAATATAGTTGAATGTAATTAGTTAAAATTTCATGCCATTCATTATCTTTATGGATGTTCTCGACCATTTGCTCCAGACTTCCGATTCTGGGACGTTGTTCAAGCATAATATAAAATAGCCTGATGTGGCTTTCTGCAGAAATGTTAAAAATCTGTCCGAGCCATTTCCGGGCATCCTGACTTAAATCAGGATCAGAACCATCTGCCATTCTTAATAGGCGAGATAATATCGCTCGTGGCTGGTATCTTAGAATAGTTGTCAGAGCAGGGGTGATATCGACCTTCTGGCGAGCCTCAATATTATAATTGAATCGATTTTCCAGATTTTTAGTAAATGTATCAATTCTGGGATTGATTATTTCGCCAGGTGTTGTTTCGGTGATCGCTGATAATTCATTTATGTTGTGAGTTAGCTTTTTAGTACGCCAGGGAACGAGAACCGGACTGATAATTTCAATAACTGAATTAATAAAAACGCACAAAATACCCAGTGGAAATAAAAACAGACTTAGAAGCCATAAAATGAAGCCTGCCGGTGTATCCGTACTATAGCTATGCCTGAATGCATGAACATAATGTATATTTAATCTGGTAAATATAATAACAGACAGCATAATTGCTGATAAAAGCAATGCCCCCTGAATAATCTGCGAATGCTGAATATCAAAGAGCAATTTGAAATAATAGGTTGCAATTAAAAATAATATTGAGATGCCGGCATATAGAAGCATTGATGAAGAATGGATCGAGATGATGTATGTGTAAACAAGTCGATAGCTTTTATTGAATTTTAATACCATCCAGGCGGTAAAATCAATGAATGCCGCAATGATGAAGAATGACATAACGTATAAAATAAAAAGATACAAGTATTCGGTCGTCTCAAAGGAAACATTAGAAAAAAGATTCATAGAAAAATCGTCACGGATAAAAATTGCAAGCAATTCAGATTTATGAAAGAGACCTAAAAATCCTATTACCCATTGTTGATATAGTTGATCAAATTGATGGATTTTAGGAAAAAGGTAAATTAAGTAAATACCGAAAATGCCAAGAATAGATGTTAAAAAGAAAATAATATTTGGCGAATAATCGCTCTTCATTCGGATCATTGATTGCGAAGGTGCGTAGATGTTTTCTAGCCAGGTTTTAATGGTACGTTCTGCAACAGCCTGTCTCTTAGCAGAACCGAATATCTGGTAAATTGAATATATCAGTAAGAGAATTATTGAAAATGGGATAAATGGGACGACTAATAAAAAAAGAAAAATAGCTTTTATTATATCTAATTTGTATACTTTTTTAACAGTTGCGATTGCATAAAGAATAATGAAAAAGCTAATGATAATTTTAATTTTAGTAATCGGGAAAATGGCATTTTTATTTATTAATAAAATAAGAGTGCCAACAGATAATGAAGCGATTGCGAAAACCACGATGAAAGAAAGTATTTTTTTACACAGAGTTACAAACTGAGAAATTGATAGAAATAATTTTTGAGCGAAATAATCAATAATCCCAATCAGACAGAATACAAGCAAGTTTGCTAGCCAGGACATAGTGAAATAACCCAGGTTTATCAAAGCGAGATTAGGGATATCGCCGGGATATACAAGAAAGCCACTTTGTGCAACTGATTTAAATTTTAACAGCATTGATTGAGAGGGATAAAACAGCACCTTCCAGTGCCATAAAAATTCTCCTAAGGATGAACCAGGCGCAATGATCCTGTATTTCATTAAAGGGAAAAATATTACAGGGAAAATCAAATATAAAAAGATAATGTGCTTAAGAGAAATATTTCTGAAAAAATGTAGAATTGTCGAAATGATTTTGCTTCCTTTGTCCGCAGTCTGATCCTGTCGACCTATCATAGTTTAATCCATTTCTAAAAATGTTTGAACGACGGCAATAGTAGAATACAAACTAACCCTAAAATAGGATGCTGGATAAATGCGAAATATTTCAGTAAAGGTGAGCAATTAAAAGTGTCCAATTCGCATTTAAAGTAGAATATATTAATTTAATGCAACATTAATACAAAATATAAAAAAATTGTTCAAATGTCAAGATTTAAATTATCTATTATAAATTTGGTTGCTTAAAAGGACAGAAAAATAAGGTAAGTCCTGCATCCTCTTCTACACTGGCAAATAAATCCTCACCGTAGTTCCCTTCCCCGGCTCGCTGGCAATATCAATCCACCCATTATGTTTTTCGATGATTTGCCTCGTTATTGCCAAGCCCAATCCGCTGCCGGAGGATTTGGTGGTGTAAAACGGATCGAAGACTTTTTGCACGTCCCCTTCGATGCCGCAGCCGTTATCGATGATGTTGATCCTGACGTATTGTTTACCGGCATGAAAATGCGGCTCGATTTCTAAACTAATTTCGCCTTTATTTTCCATAGCTTGTGCGGCATTCATCAGCAAATTCAGCAGTACCTGCTGGATTTTTTCTTCATCGTACGTTACTTCGGGTAAGTCATTCACGGCAGTCATTGTGAGTGTTATTTCGCTTTCCGAATGCTCCCGCTCGAATGCATTGACCGCTTTTTCCACTGTTTCCCGGATATTTCCCGGCTTTTCGTTGAGTTTGATTTCCCGGGCAAATGTTAGAAAATCATTTACCAGATTATTCAGCCGCATCACTTCTTTGCCGATGTAATCGAACAGCTCGTCCGGTTCTTCTTTATTTTGATATTTTAATTTAACCACATCCGATGTGGCTTTGATGATCCCCAGCGGATTGCGGATTTCATGTGCCACAGATGCAGCCATTTGTCCCAGCAGTGCCAGTTTTTCGGTTTTGCGCAGTGATTGCTGGGTATTGATCAGCAGGCTGATCGTCCATGAGAGAAATACGGAGAATAAAATTATCGCGGCGATACTGGCGACGCCGGTGATGATCAGTCCTCTTCTAAAGACGCGGATAATACTAAAAAAATCGGCGTTAGCTTCGAGTACGAGCAGCGCGGATATTTCCGCCATGATATTTGTTAACGGCGCGTATGCTGTTTTGAAGCGATTGCCTTCGATGACGTGGATGGGTGACACTGCGACATTGCCGGTTAATGCTGCAAAAAGTCCGGCACTATCCTGTTCGATGTAGGTTAATCTGGTGCCCGCGGGGAAGTTGCCGCTCTCATCCAGGATCACGTTCAGGTTGGTGTCGACAATGTAAACGCCCTGTAATTCGTTCTGCGTTTTGAGTGATCGCAATTTAGATTGTATGAGATAATAATCGCTGGAAAAGTTATCATCGAGCCGCGCGAAATCATCGACGCGCAAGCCAGGCGTAATTTCGATATTATGCGCCGAAATTCGGGCAATTGATTCCAGGCGCTTCGATAGCTCTGCTTCCAGAAATGTGCCCATTTCATTATGAAAAAACCAGC
>WJKD01000957.1 GCA_014729315.1 Promethearchaeota archaeon
CCTTTATCTCGATCTTTTCTCTTTTGCTGGATTTACTCAAATCAAAAAACGGATATTTAAGAAAATTAAATTCGGTCCGTAAAATTTTGGGAATAATAAGCTGGCGTTCTTTTTCTATGATATCCAGATTGTTTTTGGGGGATTTTTCTTCAGTCATTACTTCCCTATCTTGTTTTTTGACACCAAAGGTTTTCGCCAGATGGTTAAAATAGCCATCTTGATTCATATATTTTTTAAAAAGAAACAACAACAATAAAACATCTTTTCTATGTTGTTGTTGTTTTATATTCTTTTATATACTTTAGAGACTCTGGAAGTTGCTAATATTAGTGCGTTTACAGTGACAAAACCTACTCATAACTACGCACTTTCCTACTCGAAACTACGCATTAACCTACTCATAACTACGCACTTTCCTACTCATAACTACGCACCCGCCAACTTGAAACTACGCACATCAAAAAATAATCACTTGCAAAAACCTACTCGAAACTACGCACCCGGATCATTTCACAAAGCCTACTTAAAACTACGCGCGTTAATTTTATCTATCAAAGATCAGATGAGTCCACGTCGCTGTTTGCAATAATAGTGTTGTGAAGAATTGGTCGGGCTGCCGCAGAATTCACAAATTTTCAGTTTGTGTTCCTTTTTCTCTTTGTGCTTATCTTCATAGCAATATTTGCAATAAAAATCAGAAACAGAGTCGTCGATTTCATATTCTTCACAGCAGATACATAATTTATAAGGTGGAATTCTTTTGGACATAAAATCTGAAAATAGCTGACAGAAGCATTATATTATTATATTCCACCAATCCCGAAATGGCAAATAAACACTGATAAAATAGATTACTCGACTATAATTGTCTCCGCAAAATCCTTGAGATTTTGGATATCATCATCAGTAAATAAACGCCATCCATTTCTGTTTTTGGTTTTGACGTCCTCAATATCACCATTTTTTAACCATCGCCGCCAGGTGGATTCATGTACTCCTGCCTTATCCAACGCTTCGCTTGTGTAGTAAAATATTTTTCCTTTAATTTTGACCGGCAATCTATTGACTCCTTTTGAAATGGTTTGAAAGGGGTTTATGGGGATTAATATAGTAAATGATAGAGGCAAATGCAAGGGGAAAAATTTGAGAAATATAAAAAATGAAATAAATATATAAGCATTGAGTTTTATTGATTATTTCGATAGAAGTTTTAAAGCAATTAGATGGGTGCGATATTTTGGGAATTAGGTAATACAGCAGAAGGCTGTGACAATTCCACATATTGGATGGTATTTGTGTTTATAATTTTAAAAACAAGAAATGTGTGATAGTTTGTATTAACCGGGAATTATATATCTTCCGCTTCTAGGATTAAATATTAACCGTTGATTGGCAGAAAAGGTAGAAATTTTTGACGTAAATACCGAAAGTGCAACATAAGGGATTTAAGGATTCGATAGCCGAATAGAGAATATCGTCTAATCTCTGCTAAAATAATGAGATAGTGTTGGCTTACAATTTGGAATAGGACAGGCAGATCAGGTAAAAAATATTTTACAGCAACGCGGCTTTGCTGATATTAAAGTTATAAAGAATTATATTTAAAAAAGAAATCCCATCAAAAAATATCCTTTGCCTTGGAAGTACGGATTATATTGACAGGGCTCCTGGTAAAATATTTATGTGTTCCATTTTAATATACAACAATTATATTAAAATGGAGAAAAAATCTGATAAATATGATGGGATCTCCTTCATTTAAAATATGGGAGACCTAGAAAAATGGACTATTACTTTTATACTACATTAGCTTTAGCTGTTGCCATTCTAAAGATATTTAAAATACACATACTAGTTATTGTAGTTGCCTTGTGCAAAAGCATTAATGGCGTAATAATCAAAACAAAAAAAGGGGAAACGAGAATTTTAAAAAAGAAAGATAAATGAGTTATAGTAAAATGGTTTGGATTTACAAATATATTCAATCAAACGGATTCTGTGTGATCATCGAATATTTTATTTAATTAATTCCCCACTATCAATAACAATTTCATCTCCTGCGATGTTTCTAATTTTGATTTTGAATTTATCCGTATCAAGATAATAAACACCTTTTATTTTTTCTTTTATACCTGCCTTATCTTCTAATTTTGGGTTACTTTTCCAAGCCTTTGAGAGAGTGGTATCAAATTGGACAGCCTCAATAAGTTCTAAACCTTCTTCACTAATTTTTACAGCATTTTTTAAATCCTGTTCAATAGTCCCCTTCTTAGTTTTTTTGGCACTATAATCATCAATTTTATTTTTTAAATATGGACTGAAATATTTTTTTATTTCTACTTTAAATTTGTTGCCCTGATTTGTAATTTTAATATCAGCATTATCTGGGGTGAACAAAGCATCTCGTTTTTCTCCAAGTAAAGTGTCTAATGATACAAGACGAACCTTTAAATCAGTTTTTGCTGATTTGTTAATTTGTTTATTAAGATAATTTTGATCAATATCAATGTCTTTGTGTGCGTAAATAATGATAACCTCACTTGCTTTATTGGTATCCCACCGGTAAACCCACCTTTCATTTTTGAACAAAAATCATTATATTCTCTCCGGCATTACTCATCAAACAAGGAGAGAATATGGCTTCCCAAACTCAACAAGAGCGTCGTTTGGCACGATTTGCACTCATTGAGAAATATCTTGATAGCGGGCTCACTCAGGATAAATTTTGTGAACAACAGCAGCTGGCATATTCAACCTTTCAATTCTGGTTGAAAAAATATCGTCAGGAAAATCCGGATCGGGCGAAAAAACAACAATCATCAGATAATCGTTTTTTGCCGTTGACATTTACTTCACCCAAAAATGATCCAGCTCTTATGGTCATCGA